>CAZDBA010000051.1:0-29479 GCA_964503615.1 uncultured Pirellulaceae bacterium | reverse complement strand
GGATAACTATCTACTTATCCCGCAGAGTTGCTGGGATAAGTACGGAAAATTGTATTTATACGTTCGGGATAAGTCTACTTATCCCGAAACCACATAACAAATTGGCACATTTTCGGAGTGAGCTTTTAAGAGGAATCTTGCCGAATTTTTAGATATCTGCTTGCCTACTTGTGGGCGCCTTGACGCCCGGCCGATTGCCGAATCAACTCACAGGCATCGGCGACTGCCAACGGCCCACATCGCTCGACCAGTTTTCCCAAGTCGAAACCATCGACCAGTTCCATCAATATGGAATGGCCCTCCAAACTCATAGTAATGGATAGTTGACGACCTTGTCGGTGAGCCGCTGGGTTGCTGGGAGGTGTGAGCTGGTTTTGGGAACACTAATCTTCTCTAATTGACACTAATTTTTCGCGTGGTGAGATTTGCACACTGGGCGGCGGCCAGACGACCGATCTGATGATACAATTTGGAAATGGATAAGCTTAAGAAGATCGGTTTCGTTTTGATTCTTGCTCTGGCATGGGTCAGCGTTTTGATTTTTTTCGTGTGGACTGCAGGGGCGATTTACTACTTTGCGTTTCTGCCTCGACCCGTTGCGGGCGTGTTGGCCGTTCTCTTTCTGCTGGGCGGTGCTTATCTGTTCTTCAAGATGAAGTCCAAGCAAACTTGGTTGGGACTTGCCTCTGGCGCGATCGTTGTTATGTATTTTGTGGGTTTACTGGAGCAGCCTTCAGTTGATCGTGATTGGGATCCCGATCATGCTGAATCGCCGCTGGTTACTTTCACCGACAATCACGTCAAAATCGAGAATTTTCGAAACAACGTTTATCGAAGCGAGTTGGATTACGATGCTCGGTTTGAAACGTTTGAGTTCGAATTGGATCAGATCTCCAACGTCTGGTTCATGATCCAACGATTTATTGAGGTCGAGGGAATTGCACATACGTTTTTGACGTTCGAAATCGAAACGGAAGAGGGCTCGAGGTTTTTCAGTGTCTCGGTGGAAATTCGGCGGGAGCGCGGTGAGGTCTACTCGCCGATCCGAGGTATGTACCGAGCGTACGAATTGATTTACGTCATCGGTGATGAACGTGACTTGATCGGTGTTCGAAGCGTGATGCGGCCTAACGATCGGATCTTTATGTATCCCACAAATGCAACTGAAAAACAGGCTCAGGATTTGTTTGTTGAGATCGCAAATCGGGCGAACAAACTTCGTGAGCAACCCGAGTTTTACAATAGCGTTTTAAATAACTGTGCCAACAATCTTATTGTTCATGCTTTCAAGCTGACTCCTGAGCCCGTCAACTGGATGGACCCCAGTGTGTTGATTCCCGGTTACACCGATCGGTTTGCATTGGCCAAGCAGTTGATTGGCAAGCCGGGTCAGTCGTTTGAAGAACTTGCAGAAGAGTCGCGAGTCGATCAACTTGCTCGCGAAGAGGGAATCACTGAGAATTTTTCGTGGGCCATTCGCAGACGTGACAGAACTAAGGAAGTCACACCGATCAGCGACGAATGAACCTATGCGGGGTGTTTGCTTTCGTGGTCGATCAACCATTGTTTACGATCCAAGCCGCCGCCATATCCCGTTAGCGCGCCATCAGTGCCAACCAGTCGGTGGCAGGGAATTAGAATCGCCAAACGATTGTCTCCATTGGCGCGCCCTACGGCTCGGATCGCGGTGGGCTTGTCGATATCGGCTGCGATTTTGGAATAGGTTGTGGTCTGACCGTGCTGAATTTGTTTCAAGCGTTGCCAGACCAAGGTTTGAAACCGAGTTCCCTCGTCTGCCAACGGGACTTTGAATTCAGTGAGTTCGCCAGCAAAGTACATCCGCAGTTCGTCAGCAAGTTGGGTGAGGTGTGCGTTGACGCCAGTTCGAAACTGAACGCCGAATCGCTTAGCCACTCGGGTAATGTTGGTTTCCAGCATTCGACGGTCGACGAATTCCAACAGGCAGATTCCACTTTCGTTGACGATCGCAATCATCGGTCCCAACGGAGTAAGAATCCGGTTGACCAACAGGATTGAGCTTTTGCTCGGCTGCGTTGTGTTGATCTGTTTGCTGGCGAGCAGGTGGCGAAACAATGGTTTGCGACCCACAACTGGTTGTGACTTCGGTTTCGAACAGTAATGAGTCGAACCGATCTCGTTTGCAAGCCGCCGCATTCGACAATACGCATCGAACGAAAAATCGAAACGTTTACCGAACCAACGGCCAATTTGTGGGTGGCTCAAACCGATTCTGCGGAGGACTGCTGCATCAATTGGTTGCTGTTCAGCCGTTTTTTCTTCGACCGTTTGTAGGAGCGGGTCCACCCAGTCAGGTGCGGAATCGTCGTGCATCGGTCGGCACCGTTTGCAAGGCCGGCAGCCTACTGCAACACAGTCTCGAACGCTGCCCAGACTCAAAATGTTCTCAGGTCGCGGTGGACGAGCAGGGCACTCGCTGCGGCAAAAGATCTTGGTCGTGGTGACTGCCGTTAGCATGCGCCCGTTGCTACCCTGAAAAGTCAGAATCACTCGTCTTCGGTTTCTGGTTTTCGTCCAGCGAGTTCGCGGTCGATCATAAACAGTCCACTTGGATTGCCTTCGACCAGTCGCATTTGATCAACAACCGTTTTGGTTGTCGCTTCTTCTTCGACTTGTTCGTTGACAAACCACTCTAGAAAGACGTCGGTGGCGTGGTCCGATTCTTCTCGCGCAAGGTCTTTGAGTTTAAAAATGCACTGGGTGATGTGCTGTTCATGGGCAAGCGCTTTTTCAAACAGGCTTAAGGGAGTTTCATCACCCAGTTTAGGACCGTCTATTGCAGTCAGTGATACTTCGCCGTCTCGTTCAAGCACATATTCGAAAAACCGCATCGCGTGAGCAAGTTCTTCGTGATACTGTAGCTTGAACCAGTTGGCGACTCCTGGCAAACCTTTACCGTCAGCATCTGCTGACATGGCCAAGTAAATATATGCGGAGTGCAATTCCTCGTTGATTTGCACGTTCAACGCATCTTGCATTTTCGTAGAGAGCATGGTTTCTTTCTGTTGATCAAATATTTTGTAATGTGTGGTCGGTTGTTTGTTTGGAGTCTTTGTCGTTTGGACTTAATTGGTAATAGGTCGTGTAGGTCGTTTGTTCGAGCTCAGTCTGTGCCGGGTACCCGATATAAACCGAAAAAAGATAAATCAATCAACACACGTAGTGTTTTCTCGACGGTTGCCCGCTTTTGGCTACAGCCAATTGAGAGACAAGTTATATTATTTGGCTGTTTTATTTTTGAACGCCAGAGTCTTGATTTACAATCTGGTACTGACTGAATCGCCGTCTTAAGCGATCACATTATTCTACAAATGAAAGCTCGCAAAAGGTATCCAGTTATGCGTCCAGTTCGATTGTTCAGCTTTGTTTTCTGTCTGACGTTGTTTGCAAGCGTGTTTTCTTCGGCGGTTGCGTCGGCCCAGGATGGCCAGAACGTAGGTGCCATCGACATTAACAAGGTGTTGAGATCAAGTCTCAACAAACCAAATTTTCTTGATCGCTCAAAAACAGGACGGGACAGTCACGCCGGTCAGGAGGAAACGGTCAGCGTCGCTGCTTCTGCTTCCGGAACCAAGCGGCCGAATATTGTGTTTATCTTTTCGGATGATCATTCGCCCAATGCAATCGGTGCGTATGACGGCTCACTCAAGGGGGTCAATCCTACTCCCAACATCGATCAGTTGGCCGCAGAGGGAATGTTGTTTCGAAACAGTTTTTGTACGAATTCGATTTGTGGTCCCAGTCGAGCAGTAATCCTGACGGGCAAGCACAGCCATGTTAACGGCTTTATGAGCAACGGAAACTTGTTTGATGGAGACCAGCAGACCTTTCCAAAACTACTTCGCAAGGCGGGTTACCAAACGGCTGTGATCGGCAAGTGGCACCTTAAATCGAAGCCACAGGGGTTCGACTATTGGGATGTGCTGCATGAGCAAGGCGAGTACTACAATCCTCAAATGATTTCGAAAAATGGTAAACGAGTTGTCGAGGGCTATTGCACCGATATCGTTACCGATCTGGCATTGGACTGGCTAAAAGACAATCAGGACAACGACCAACCGTTCATGTTGATGTGTCAGCACAAGGCTCCGCATAGAAACTGGATGCCTGCCCCAAGGCACTACAACCTTTACGATGATATCGAGGTGCCTGTGCCAGAAACGCTGTTCGATTCACTTGAGGACAATGCATCAGCAGTCCGTTTGAACGAGATGGAAATCGACAGGCACATGGATATCTACTTTGATCTATTTGTTGATTATGACAACTACGTGGCTCCTCATAAATGTGATGAAAGCGGTCGCGAAAATTTCGATACGATGACTGAAGAACAGATTGCCAAATGGAATGCGGCTTACGGTCCAAAAAACGATGAGTTCAAGGCAGCCGATCTAAAAGGAAAAGATTTAGTTAGATGGAAGTACCAACGCTACATCAAAAACTACTTACGATGTGTTCGAGGTGTTGACGATAGCGTGGGGCAATTGATGGAGTACCTGGAAGAAACTGGCCAAGCGGAAAACACGATCGTCATTTATTCCTCGGACCAAGGATTCTATCTGGGTGACCACGGTTGGTTCGACAAGCGGTGGATGTATGACGAGTCGATGATGATGCCGTTGATCGTAAAATGGCCAGGAATGACTCACCCCGCGAGTGTGGACGAACACTTGGTGCAGAACCTTGATTACGCAGAGACGTTTCTCGAGATAGCGGGGGCTCCGATTCCGGACGATATGCAAGGCAAGAGTTTGGTTCCGATTCTCAAAGGCGAAACTCCCGAGTGGCGCGACTCGCTTTATTATCACTATTTCGCGTTTCCCGTCGTTCACATGGTGTCGCGTCATTACGGAGTGCGAACCGAGAATTATAAGTTGATGCGGCTTTATCAATTCGACCAGTGGGAGTTTTACGATCTCAAGAACGACCCAGACGAGCTGACCAATCAATACAACAACCCCGACTACGCCGACCAAATCGCCGATCTAAAAACGCGACTGGAACAACTGCGAGTGGACTTCAAAGACGATACGCCGCTGGAGCCATTGAGCCCCAAAGCCAAGGAAAGATTTCTGCGACGGGTAAGGTAATTACGGCTCCAGACAGTTGTGGCTCGCGTAAACAAGGCAATTTGGCATTTGCCAAGCAAGTCGGTCGATGTGACGTCGATGTGACTGGAGCGTTAACGAAAAAAACAACTGGGTGCCATGCTTCACGCCTTTTGGGGCACGTACAACTAACGAGTGCGGGCATGCTTGCGCGATAGATTTGGCAGTGGTTAACGTTGCGTGAGCATGTTTCGGGTGGCAAGCTTGAAACAACCATTGTGGCTCGCGTAAACATGGCACCCCGAGCGCCCTGCACCGCATAAATAACAACATTCAAGTAACTTGTCGCGAGCCCCGGTTCTCAAACTGGTAGCGACCTTTGGGCGAAGTTGGCGATTGGGCCGCCTGATTCATTGCTGGCAAAGCAAAAACAAGAGCCAAAAGACGTTTCATCCTGTTCAATGGAGGCTTAGAATCGGTCACCATGTTATGGCGTATCTGGAAGTTGATTCAAAAATCGTTTGTGATTTGGGGGCGTGCTAACTCGTCACGAATGGCAGCCGCACTGACTTTTTTTACAGTGCTTTCTCTTGCGCCGTTGCTGGTTATGGCGATTGGAATCGCCGGGTTTGTTTTTGGAAGCCAAGTCGCTGAACAGGAAGTGACTGAACTGGTTTCACAATTTACCACCGACGAGATTGCCAAGATCACCGGCGGATTGATGGAGAACGCTTCGTCGCAACCGGAGTCCGGTTTGATCGCCAGTACGATCAGCCTGGTCATTTTGGTCTTTGCCGCCTCGGGTGTCTTTTCCCAGTTGCACGATACGTTCAACGAAATCTGGTACGTTCCGATTGAGGATCGTAGCGGCTGGTTTTTTCTGATCAGGACGCGGGTCTTTGGAATCGCTTTGGTGTTTATTGCCGGTATATTGTTGTTGGCGACGATCATTCTCAGCACAGGTTTGGAAACGTTTGGATCCTGGTGGGCCGAGTTCTATCCCAACATTCTGCCTTGGATCTACTTCATTGACAAAAGCGTGGCGTTTCTGCTTACCCCGTTAGTGCTTTCCTTGTTCTTTTGGATATTGCCCGTGACCAAGGTCGAGTGGCGAGATGTTTGGCCAGCGGGATTGCTGACCGCGGCTTTGATCGGACTGAGTCGCTACTTGATCGGTTTTTATTTGCGATTCTCTTCGACGAGCGAAGCGTATGGAGGAGCGGGGTCGTTAGTTGTTTTGTTAATTTGGGTCTATATCACGGGGATGGTGATTTTCTATGGTGCTGCGTTCAGCCACGCTTGGGCCCAGATCTTTGGCTCGCGAAGTGGTGAGGACGAGGCGGAAGTTTCGTTGTGAGCGCGTTTTCGCTTACGCCAGCCCGTAAAACTTAATCGCGTTTGCTCCCATAATCGCAGCTTGTTCATCCGCGCTCAGTTGGGCGATGCACTCACGGGTTGAATCGATCACGCGCTGATAGTCGGCGGCAAGATTGCAAGGAGGCCAGTCGCTACCGAACATCAAGCGATCAGGCGTGAACGACTCCAGTGCTGCGTCGACATAAGGTTGTAGGTCTGAGGGTTTCCAATTTGCGTGATCTGCCTCGGTAACCAGCCCGGAAAGTTTGCACCATACGTTCTCACGTTTTGCTGCCTCGGCTAGATCTTTTCGCCAGTTGTCGATGTTGCCCGCTTTTATTTCTGGCTTGGAAAGATGGTTCAGTACAAAGGGCAGATTGGGAAAGCGATCGGCAACCGTGGCCGCGTGGGGTAGATGTTTGGTATAGAAAAGCAGATCAAACGGTACGCCATGCTTTTCCAGTACGCTCAAACCTTTGCCAACATCGGGGCGGATAATAAAGTCGTCGTCAGGTTCATCCTGTGTCACATGGCGCACGCCTACGAACAGAGGATGGTCTTTGAACTCCAACAGCTGGCGTTCGCAATTGTCACTGGCAAGATCAACCCAGCCGACCACTCCCACGATGAACTCGTTTTCGTCAGCAAGTTGCAAAGCCCAGTGGTTCTCTGCCGTATCGTGTTGGGTCTGCACAACCACGGTGCGATCAACACCTGCGTTTTGCAACAAAGGAAGTAGATCGCTGGGCAAAAACGTCTTGCAGATATTCTCGAGCCCTTTAGCCTCTTGCCACGAATAATCGAATTGGATCTGCGAACGATCCCAAAAGTGTTGGTGCGAGTCGATGATCATGATTGGGCTTTATTGGGCCGGGACAGGGTCGTTATTTTCCGGCTTACCTTCTAGATAAAACCAATTGTGAATTGGCGCCAGGATCTTTTGAACTTCTTCCAATAAAGTTTGATCGATCGGTTCGGCGATCCACTTGCACCACTGTTTGACTCGGTCTGGGTTGGCCGAGCCGGTAATGCAAGTCGACATATCTTCGTGAGCGATCGAAAACTGTACAGCCAGTTTAGCGATGTCAGAACCTGCGGCGGTACAGTGGTCGGCAGCCGCTTTGCAGATCTTGCGGACTTTGTCTGTCGCTTTGTGCCACACGGGCAACGGAGCGTTTGTCAGTAGTCGGGCGCTGAACGGAGCGGCGTTCATGATGCCCACTTGTTTTGACTTGAGAAGATCGACAATGTCGGACAGCATCGTATTTTGAATCGTATAGTGGTTGTACGATAGGATCACATCCAGGTCAAAGTTTTGGATGGCGGTTGTAAAGTTCTTCATCGGGTAGCCAGAGATACCGATGAAGCGAACTTTGCCCTGCTCCCGGATTTTTTCCAGCGCGGGTAACGTTTCGTTCCATATTTGTGATGTGTCGACAAACTCAATGTCATGGCAAAGTATGATGTCGATATGATCGACTTTCATCCGCTCCAGGCTAATGTCGATACTTTCCGCGACTCGTCGCGCTGAAAAGTCAAAGTGATCGGGAGCATAGCGGCCCAGTTTGGTGGAAAGGATATAGCTGTCACGCGGTAGCGAGGGCAACACAAATCCCAATAGCGCCTCGGAGAGACCTCGACCATAGTAGGGCGAAGTGTCGATCAGATTCATTCCCGAATCGATCGCGACTTGGCACGACCGTATCGCCTCGCCAAGATCGATGTTGCGAAACTCGGCGCCCATGCTTGACGCGCCGAACCCGAGTACGCTTGTCTTTAAACCGGTTTTTCCAAGTGCCCTTTGTTCCATCTAACAAATCCCAAATTTCTTGAACGCGTCCATGGCGGCAACGGCGGCGGCGTCTTGATCGGGCAAGGGGTACGCCTCTACTGCGAGGTAGCGATCGAATCCGATCTCATTCAATGTCGCCACGATCGCTTCAAAATCGGTGTGGCCGTTGCCAGCGGGCCAGCGGTTGGAGTCGATAAAATGGATATGCCCGATGTGGTTGGAAGCGGCTTTTAGCGCGGTGCAAACGCAGGTCTCTTCGATGTTCATGTGGAATAAGTCGGCCAGTAACAGTGAATTATCTGCGCCACAATCTTCAAGCACTTTTGCGGCGTCTGCCAGCGTATTAGCAAGATCGGTTTCGTATCGATTTAAGGGCTCGTAAAATACAGGCACTTCCCATTGTTTTGAATACTCACCCAACTCTGCTAATGCGTCGCCTAATCGTTTTAGGGTTTCACTACGATCGTTGTCGCCGGCGCGGCCTTGCATGGAGCCGATGATCGCCGAAGCACCCATGTCGCCAGCGACTTGCACCATCTGTTTGGCGTATTCGATACCTCGTTTACGTTCAGCGGGATCAGCATTGGTGAGCGTCAAACCTTGGGACACCCAACCGCCACCTGTCCCGATCGTTGATAACTGAATATTGTAAGATTCGGTCAGCCGATTGATTGTGCTGGTGTCGATCGCCTCGATGGTGGGCGGAAACAGCTCAAACGCGTCGTAGCCAAGTTCCGCTGCGCGGGCGACGCCTTTTTCAAGGTCGGGGCCCAAAACGAAGGGCATGCGGGGGCTTGATGGTAGTAGGCTGAGTGTGATCGCAGTCTTCATGGCTTATCGTTTTCCAAGGCGAGATCGAAGCCGAACATTGTTGCTGTAGAGCGGGTTATCAGGCAACCGCACTAGCCACAAAATCACACGAAAATCGAAACGAGTCGTAGTCAGAACTACTGAGTATGCATAAGCCTTCTTTTGCTCTGCGAAAGATCCGTTAGGCATCACTGCTTTCGAAACAAAATCTGGTTTGGAAAGGCCTTCAACGTTATTTGAGAACGTTTCATGTCGATATTTATTGAGCTTTAGCCTACCGCTGGCCGTTGGGACTGCTGATAATAGGGCATCGATTCTCAGCTCTCTTTTTGGCACTTCATGGAAAGCAGACTTTAGCCTTGATGCCCGGCGATCCTATTTCTGAAAGTTCAGCCAAGTCAGACCGACCAGACGGACTGAAAACTTCCAACGTGGGGAAAGTTCTGAGTTGGCCTACCAAGGTCGTTTATCTTGCGCTGGCCGTTTTGTTTTTTGTGCTTGGGATGGTGGGTGTGATATTGCCCGGTATTCCTACGACTCCGTTTCTATTGTTGATGGGCTTCTTCCTGGTTCGCGTCTCGCCAAGACTCCACGCTTGGATTTTGACTTGGCCGTTGGTCGGCAAACCGCTTACGGAATGGGACGAGCACGGTGGGGTCCGGGTGGGCGTCAAGGTTTTGGCTTATGTCATGGTTTCCGCGCTGGTTCTTTTCACATGGCTTTTCCGAGATTTGAACTTTTATTTTAAACTTGCTATCACGTTAGCGGCAATTATCGGTCTGATTGTGGTTTATCGACTTCGCACAATCCGCGATACTTAGAAACTGTGATCAAGATCGGGTTCGATACTTAGTCACGACCAAGAGAATCAGTCATAAGTAGAGGGAATCGTGGACCAGGTATTAAAAGCCTCCGTAACACCAGCACCTAAGTCAAAGTTTGAAGTCACATCGGATGTGACTGATCATGCTTCACATCAACTCTTGCCTGAATATCTGTCCGCGTACGGGGCGGGACTTAAAAAATCGAAGATGCAAGACAATGCGTTGCGGCGAGCCAGGTTTTTTCATATTTGCCAAATGCTGCAGTTGACTCGTGGCGTTCCCGGTTACACTGCCGAAGCGGGTGTCTTTCGCGGGTTGTCCTCGTTTCTAATATGTCATTACTTGCGACGCGAGATTGGAACCTTTAACGGTGAAACGCATTTCATGTTCGACTCGTTCGAAGGGCTTTCGGAACCGGTCGAGAAAGATGGCGAGTTTCCTGCCAAGCGGTTCGGGGAAGGGGCGTTCACGCGCACCTCAATGGAAACGGCTCGGGAAACGCTTTCTGACTTTAGTGGGGTGAACATTCACAAAGGCTGGATTCCTGACGTGTTTGACGAGGTGCCTGAGCAAAAGTATCGTTTTGTCCATGTTGATGTGGATGTATACGAACCGACGTTGGCTTCGTTTCGCTATTTTTATCCGCGGTTATCGACTGGCGGAATTATGATGTGTGACGATTTTGGCCCTTGGGCGAATAACAACTGGCCGGGATGTATTCGTGCCGTAAACGAGTTTGCCAACGAAACGGGTATGGTCTACGCCATATTGAATACGGGCAACGTCATGTTTATCAAGCGATAGACGGTTGGCGCTGTGCTTTTTCGCCATTCGCATCCTCGTGACGTAAATCAATGAGAGACAAAATTGGACGTCGAAGAAAAACTAAAGCTGCACCTCAAGTACATTCAAAATCAGCGGCAACAAATCGAGAATTTGCGCGGGCGGATGGAACGCATGGAAGCGATGTGGGAACATTGCATTTCAGACCCTGAGATCAAGTGGTTGTTCCAGAATCGCAGTGAGAGGATGGATCCGACTTTGCCGATTTTTGATCCTGGCCGAGCCGAGTTTCATCTTGATCGTTATCGGTTCGCTGCAGAGCGAGTCAAATCGCTAACGGTCGCAGATATCGCATGTGGTACCGGATACGGAACTGAGTTGTTGAAAGAGCGGGGCGGTGCCCAGTCGGTGACTGGAATTGATATTTGTCCCGACGCGGTCAATTATGCCACCAAAAAACATGCTCCGGACGGCGTACGCTATTTTTGTGCCAGCGGTGATGCGACAGGTATCGAATCGAACTCGCTGGATGCGATCACTTCGTTTGAGACGATTGAACATGTGGATTGTGATGTGAAGTTGCTCGTGGAGTTTGCCCGTATTCTCAAGCCGGGCGGTTTGCTGATTTGCTCCACTCCCAACATGTGGCCGCTGGAAATCGCACCGCACCATGTTCGAGTCTACGATCGCGATTCATTTCGATCGGTGCTGGAAGCTGATTTCGAGTCGATCGAGTTGTACAACCAAAACTCGGGAACGACTTTTCAGTTCAACCGAGACCAGGAACGTGGTATTCATCCTACCACCAATGAAAATCATGAATTGGCCGAGTGTTTTTTGGCGGTTGCCCGGAAAAAGGCAGCTTGAGTTTCAAGAAAGTCGAACAGTAGATGACGATAGACTTTGACCGCATTTGGAAAGATATGGCACAGCATTTCCAGCTGAGCAGTTGGTCGCAGCACGGTCCACAACACTGGCGCAACGTTGAATCAAACGGATTGAAGCTTGCTGAGCATAACGGTGCTGACGAAACGGTCGTCCGCTTGTTTGCGGTCTTTCACGATGTGGAAAGGGAGAGCGATAGTTACGACCCGGATCATGGTCGACGCGCCGCCTCTCTGGTCAGCGATTTACGCGATGAGTACTTCGAAATTGACGATGACCAAATGTTGCTGCTGGTCGAAGCGATCAGTTTCCACAACGACGGTTTGACTTCTGAAGAGATCACTATTGGAACGTGTTGGGATGCAGACCGAATGGATCTGCCTCGAGTCGGTGTTACGCCCAAAGCCAGTTTGATGAGTACTGAGATGGGAAAGCAGTATGCGATTCGAGGCGAGATCGTTTTCGAGTAGGAGTTGGCTTAGTCCAAGGTGCATAGCATCGCCTCTCTGAAGCGAGTGTTAACGCCCTCGGAGAGGCATGCTACTGAGGGGCGTGTTACTTACCGAATTGGATTCGCTACGATGATGAATTCTGGATTCTCTTCCTCGCCGACGGGGAGGTAGTACGTGTTCTCGGCGACATAGTAGGTTGTTGTGTCGTAAACGAGTTGTCGGGCAGAGGTGGGTAGAACACGAACTTTGGAACCGATCTTAAAAGACGAATCCGGAATAATAGGATTCTGCTGCAACACGGATTGTTCGTAATTCGAAGTAACGACATCGGGTGCAACCGTTGGATCGGCATAAGGATTTGGGATTACAGTATCTTGATTGGCTGGTGGAACGAGATAAGCTTGGTCGGTGGTATTTGGGATGACCGGAGTGTCAGCGTACTGTTGAGCCACTGCATCTTGTGGAAGCAGTGGAAGCTTCTCCCGATAGTAGACTTGGTTGTTAACGATCACTTGATCGTAAAGCTCAGGTTGAACAGGTGCGTTTGCAAGTAGTGTCGGATTGGCAACGACATAAACGGTGTTTCCCTGATGAACCATCGGGCGATAATGAACGTTCCCGACTCGATAGTAGGACAGTCCACCAATTTGTACCGAAACATATCCGCGCGGTGGAGCCACATAGAACTTGGGTGCTACTGGAATGGGGCGTCGGGGTTGTGCGACAGGAAGCGCAATACGAACGGGACCGATTTTGATGCTTGGTTGGGCAAGCGGAACGGGACGTCGGTGCGGAGCCTTGAACGTTGGACCTCGGTAAGCCGGAGCGCGTTTTGGAGCGGGGGTTCGTGGACCACCTCGTCGCTGAGCTTCGGCTGTTCCACAACATACAAATGCAACGGCTGTTACTGCGGCTAAAAATCTACATACTTTGAAACAGCTTAATTCAATCATCCTTGATTCCTTTTCGTTTACTTGATCAGCGCGAGATCATAGACGGATTGATCCCGCCGAATCAATATGAACCCGTTGACGTTAGGCGGGTATCGAAAAGAAACAGGTGTTTGACTTGGGTTTAGCGATGAAAGGGCAATTCACGTGCTCAAATTGAACCGCCAGCTGATAAGCGGCTCCTTTGACTCAGAAAACTACTCTTCGGCTGTTTTTGCGTGACTTTCTTCCAAGTCGAACCGGCTTATAAACGGAAGCGCCCCTTTCGCGCGGCCGATTTGGACGCCCCACTCTGGCATCGTGCCAGTGCCGCTATCGGTAAACGCTTCGGGCCGATAAGAACCGCCCGCCCAAGGCCCTTTTTTGGCCGTATGTATTTTGGAAAAATTGATTCCATCTTCTGCAAAAAGAATCGAGTTGGTGATCTCTTTCGGGCCTGTTGTACCGATCATCGCGGCGACTCCTGTACCGTGTGGCCAAACGAGGACTTCGTGGTTGCCTGGGATTACAGGATTGGATTCGTGCCTAACGTAGGGACCTTGAGGTTTGTCCGCGATCGCCAACCCCATCTGAGTTTGTCCAGGTCCTTTGCCCTGTTGTCGACCCTTGTAGTAGAACCAATATTTTCCATCGCGCACGATCAGGCAGGCATCGTCAACCAAATGGCTATCGAATTCTTCGGGGTCGTCGGTATTGGATAGTACAGGGTCCGTTGAAGTCCGTTCCCAAGGACCGTTGGGTGAGTCGGAGACGGCGATGCCAATTTTCGAATCGGGCTTGAATGGCTTTTCGGCGTAATCTCTGGAAGTGCCAGTGTAGAATAACCAGTACCGTCCTTCGGCAACCAAAATGTTCGGAGTGAAAACACTCGCGCCTTCCCAGCTGCCGGGAGTTCCTTTGTCCAACGCCATCCCTTGCTCAGTCCATTCGACTCCGTCCGTCGATGTGGCGTACCAAACCGTCGCGTCGTATCCGGGTGAGATCGTTCCTTTCGAATACCAGACGTAGTAGAGGTCGTCGACTTTGATGACATCGCTAGGATCACGACGCATCACACCTTTCTCCTGACCGATGCCTGATAGCTCGCTCTTGGTGGTAATCACGTTGCCAAGTGCAGGTTGCTCTTCCTGTGCTGCTTCTTTCTGTTTCGTTCCAGACTGTGCTTGAACCAAGGTCGCCAGCAACACACAAATCGTTAATGCCAAAAGTGACTGATGAAGTTTAGTGATGAGCATTAAAGTCTGTTTCCAATTACGGAGGGCTGAGGTAAATCGAACTTGCGTCGTTCCCAACATTTTAGTTTGTAGGCCAACAAAAGAAAGCCTTACGAAACTGAAAACAATTCGGTTTAAGTGGATTCGAGCAGGGGTTACAGTTCATTTACCTTGGCAATGTCAGTCCATGGATTTCTGGAAGAGGTCTTGCTTGAGCTTTTCAATTTTGGGGTCGGTGGGAACTGGATTCGAATAGTCGATTCTCTTCGATTCGAAACGGATTTCCTTTTCATCCGCAGTAACTTTGTTCGTGATGCTTATCGAGACCGAAGATTGCTTTGCGCCATCTGCATTTTGTGAAAGTGTTTTGACCGGGATCCCATCTGAGACCAACCAGCGAAAATAGCGATCAACTTCGTGGCCGATTTCCAACTCGAACTCGATCTGATCACCTACTTCATTGCGATCACCTAAGGGCAGACTTCGAATAAACTCCAATGCTTCTGCTTCTGGAATGATAAAGATATCGGTATATGCCTGGTATTCTCTTTCTCGACTGAATTGAATGGGCATGACCATTGAAGCAATTAGTCTTGCGGATGAAGGAATTTCAACGCCCAGCTCTCCTGAGATTTCTTCCGTAGTTCGAGGTGAAAAGACTCGGTTAAAGTCCGGGACTAACAATTCGGGTTGGGTCGCGTAGCTAAGCCGAAAAGTTTGAAAGATTTTCGAATTCCAGACCAAGTACCCCAAGATCAACACGACAACTATTATTGCAAAACCACCTATTTCTTCTTTGTCAAAATCCATCTGAATCCTCCTTTATTGAAATTGAATAAGGCCACCCACGTCTTGCTGACATTCACGAGGAAGCCGGTCGTTTACTAGCCTTTGAAAGAACAAAGGGATTAATTCACGCTTTCAACTTCATTTGGATGTAAACGTACTTGGGCGACATCCTTTGGCCTGATTAACGATCGAACTCCTGTCCAAATAATCCCACAGGACAAAATTACGAATAGGACTGTCGCTAATTTTCCAAATTTCGAAATGTGCCTCGAATCAATCAACCAAAAGAACGGTCCAGTAGCCACGACTAGCAGCATGACTCCAAACAAAACGGTTAAAACCGATAGCCAATTTGGAACCGGTGGTGACCAGATCGCTCCGCAACTTTCGCACACTTTGTCACTTACGATTCTAAAGTTATTGGGAGTTCCTGATTGATGTCCCGGATTGTGTTTTTTTACATCTGAACAGTGACAGAAGGGGCAGTTGCCATCCTTTACAACTACGAATTTATTCATTTTCACGACTGTTCCTTGAGTTGAGCTAATTGAAAACTGAATGAGGCACCATGGCCTGCTGACAATTAAGGAAACAAATTGCTCAGCTCAGATTGGCCATCATTCCCGAAAATTCAGCGAATTTTTTTGGCCGTTTGAATCCCAAGTGTGAAAGAGGCAGCTCAAAACTCGGATTTGGGAGGGTTCGCGCAAAGCAAGGTATACCAACGTGTTGCGATACGTTTTCCAACTATTACATTGATTAATTCAGAATTGTGGCGAAAACTTGCGACGTCATTTGTTTCTCAAGGTGGCATTGATTAGTACCAAAGATCAGGATTCCAAATGAACAAAAATGAACCACAGAGTATCGAGACAACTCAAGACGCGCAGCACGCACTCACTGGCAAAATGGTAGCGATGGACGAGGAAGCTTGGGTTGAGTTTGTAGAAAAGTATCGGTTGATGTTGATACGGTTGGGATGTAGCAAGAAACTTTCGCAAAACGATTCAGAAGACTTGGCCGACGAAGTGATTCTCAGAACCTTTGTTTACTTTCGAGAGAAAAAATTTGAGTTGCGAGAAGGCGTTTCGATCGTTGCCTGGCTGCGAAAAGTTCACCAGAACCTGATGCTCAATTTGTTCAGCCACTCCTCTCGTAAATTTCGAGTCAAATCGGATGAGCAAGGGGATATGCTGATTCGTAACCTTGTAGCCCATTCGGATGAGGGCGCGATGACGACTCGCTTGAGTGTTCTTCCCGATTCTGAATTCTCGAATCGGGTAAGGGAGGTCGCCTCTTCCTTCCCGACCCAGGTGTGGCAAGCCTACTTTCGAACGAAGCTTCGAAAACTGAGTGCGGAAGAAGTTGCAGACCAATTAGGAATTACGCGGGAGGATGTCTACAATTTCAATCGTCGCGTTAAACGAAAACTAGAGAAAATGCTTGGCGATGATGGAAATGATCCTATGGCGAAAGAAAAATGAGCAGTCCTGAGAGCCGAAAGAGCATTCCGCCACCTGAGTACTTGAGTCTCTTCAGAACTCTAAAGAAAGACGGTTACCAGTTCGTGCGATTTATTGGTGACGGAGGTGGAGGTGCTGTCTTTGAAGTTTATTGCGAAAGCATGGGTTCGACAGTTGCACTTAAGTCATTGAATCGAAAATATCTGCTAAGCAACCCAGATCTTGCCCACGACATCCACGCTCGATTTGTGCGAGAGATCAACACAGTAAATAAGCTTAGCCAGCTGGCCAACGTAGCGACCTATCATCGATGTTCATTGGAAGGTCCGCATCCCTATTTTACGATGGAAATCATCGATGGCCCCAATTTTGCCCAGGTAATGCAGCAGCAAGAGCGTTTAAACATCGCCGATGCCTGTGACGTCGTTTACCAGTGTGCAGCAACGCTGGAAAAAACATGGGAATTGAGGTTGGTGCACCGAGACATCAAACCGAGCAACCTGATGCTCCAGGAGATGGGTGTTGTCGTTGTGATCGATTGGGGCATTGCCAAAGCAGTTGAAGGAGCAATTGACACGACAATCACCAATCCTCAACAGATGCTGGGCACTGTCGATTTTATTGCTCCCGAGCAAATTGCCAAATCCAGCAAGCCTGACATTCGCGTGGATCTGTACAGCCTGGGTGGAACGTTTTACTACCTGCTAACGGGGCAGACACCTTTTCACGACTCAACAGACAAGATCGCGGCTCACCGTTTCAAATCGCCGACTCCCGTCAAACAAATACGCGCCGAAGTCCCGGAAAAAATCAGTCGCCTGATTAGGGAGATGCTTGCCAAGAACCCGACCGATCGTCCCAGTGGCCCAGGCGAAGTGTGCGCGCGACTTCAGGAGTTCACGGAAAATTCTGACTTACTGACGCTTTATGCAAACAGTTATCGAAATGTGATTTCTACAGAAGCTGATGAGGTTGGATTGAGTTCGGGGAAACTTGCAAAGCGGAACGTGAACGAACCGATTGTCAGCCAAGAGCAGTTGGATTCAAGGCCAGTTTCTTCTGGCCCCAAGAACGATACAGGTGGACGAAATTCGAAAGCAGTCCATGTAGCTTGGGTTCTGGGGTTGTTGTTACTTCTGGGAATTTACCCTCTCACAATGGCGCTGCGAAGCGACAAATCAACGGAAGAGCAAAGCGAATCGCAACTGGTAGAAAAGGAAACGATAGATAACTTCGGCAGTAGAGTTGGAGCGTCCGCATCAAATGGCGATGCTCAATCGACTCTTGGTCAGGAAACGCGTGAAAAACCTCTTGTGGCGTTTAACGCTGACCAGTCAACTGCTTGGGTGGCGAGTCTTGGAGGAACATTCAAGGGCGGGACCGTTTCCTTCCAGGGTGCCGATCTCCGTGGCGAGGAAGATTTTTCACCGTTGCAAGGGCTGGATGGAATCAATTCTCTGTCTTTGAAGAACTCTAAATTGCCCCAAAAAGGATTGAAAGGCCTGCCGAGGTCGTTGTCTTACCTGACGCTGGACCACGTTAATGTCAAAGATGATGACTTGAAGGACTTGCACCAAACGAACCTAAGGTCGTTTAGTAGTTGGGGTTGTGGACTGACAGACAAGAGCATGAAACACTTGTCAAAAGTTGAATCGTTGAAAATTTTGGTAGTCCCATCTCAGAAACTGACCAACAAAGGGTTTCGTTTGATCAGCAACCTACCCTACCTCCAAGCGATTTGCTTTCAAGGTGCGTTGCTGGATGACCGAATTGCGGATGTTTTCGCTGATACGCCCAGCCTGACAAGTATCGATTTGAATAACACTTCTGTGGGAGATGTCGTTTTAAAGTCAATCACAACTAACAGTCCAAATGTTCAAACACTGGAATTGGTTTCAACACGGATAACCAGCCAGTCAATAGAAGAGCTTGTCAAGCTTGAGCAACTTAGGTCGCTTGCCATCGCGTCCTGTACACGTTTGAGCCCGGATGCGATGCAAGAATTTGCTAGATGTAAGAATCTGGAAACGTTGAATATTCATGGTCTGAATCTCACCAACAAAGATTTGTTATTTCTTACGGAACTTCAAAATCTCCGATCACTTTCTGTCGGTTTCAATCCGTTCGACGAAACGGGGCTCAAGACGATCGAGTCCGTGCCAAGTTTGCGAAGCCTGAGCGCGAGTGAGATGGAAAATATCAGGCAGGAAGAGCTTGACCGAGTCATTAAGGTGATCGAGGGCAGGCGTTAGCCAAGCTGCTCAAACCGTGTTTCCAACCAATTCATTGCTGCATTGGGAACTGCGCTAGGTGAAGAGCTCAGATGGGAGAAGGGTAAAACACAGAGGCACGGAGGCCACAGAGTTTTGGTCAAAACCGTGCGCTTTCTTCTCGTCTTTTTCGTGCCCGGCTCTGTGATCACTATTTCTCTGTGTTTCCAAAACAAATTGCTACTGCGTTGGTAACTGCGATCTGCAGGAAATCTTTTGCTCTTAGGCGTGTTACACCCGTGCCGTTCATATTTCCCAAAAAAATATTGGGCGATGGCTAAAACTGGAGCGGTGGACTGTTTCTTTATTGATCTGGTTGGTCAAGCATGCTTTTCACTTTGTGTGAAGAGTGCTCGTTTTTAAACGTAACAGAAATAGGACAAAGTAATGGAAAATGTCAACATAAATCTCGGCGGTTTCATCGGTCTTGCAATTGGTGTCGTACTTATGGTGCTACGTTTCAATGCTGTATACGAGCCCGGAACAGAATCAATTCCACCTCATGTAATCAGCAGTAGTGCAGTAATTTTTCTTTTTTGTATCTTCGGCGGGAATAGTGCCTGGCAAGCGGCTTTTTCGAAATAGGAAACGAGTGGCGAAGGTGATCAGCCCTAATCGTACTTGCGTTTGCTTTCATGTTTTTTAGACGAGGTGTTAACGATATGCTCCAGGATTTTGCCCTTGGCGATTATCGGCGCGATCTCAATGCTTGTTTGTTGCTCGAACTTCGTTTGCCGAGTGTTTCGAGAGCATTGAAGATCGCTTTCCTTTGCTCGGTCCATTCGACGGGCTTCACACTGCACTTGGATTCTATTTACCGCATAACATCATTAAGCGCACAACGCTTCATGCCCCACAATATCCCCTCTCCAACGAAAACATGTCTGTATTAATTCATACAGTTAGCTATATTGGATATCTCATAAATCTACATGCCTCGACTGGAGCCTGCTTTGAATCGCTTAACAATTTCCGCATTGCTTACTTTAGCTGTTTTTCTACCTTCCGCCGCACAAGCTCAATTGACTGTTCTTCTTTCCGAGCAATCAGCTACATTTCCGACAAATCCAAACGCCAACATTGGATTTCCTGAAGACATCGAAAGGTTGGTCGGACGACCTGACATTAGTACCAATGGCCGTTACATCGGAGTTGAAGCTGAGCTTCTAGCTCCTACTGAGGAGGATGACGCCGCTGTCATCATCGATTTGCAAACCGGCACCCAAACCGTACTTGCACGGCAAGGGGAGATGTTAGCAGGAGAGCCTATTGGGTTTGTTGCTGAAAGTGTCGTAAGAGTAAACGACGCTGGTCAAGCTGCGTTTCACGCTGGGAATTCAGCCGCCATTTTTTGGGATGGCACAACCTTAAACCGACTTATCGCCCAAGGTGATGCATCGCCCGCAGGCGCCCCGCTAAGTGAATACGGTGATATTTTTAGCCAAACGCAGCTAACTAATGACGGTAGAGTTGGTGGTCAATATGACTCTGACGGGACAGGTATGATTCCGGATCCTGATTTCGACGACTTCTTGTCGCTTGGGTCAACTGTACTAGCTACAGGCAACAGCACTCTTCCCGGATTTGCACTACAAGATGATACTGCAACAGGCTTCATTGAATCCTTTACTGAATTTTATCTAAGCGCCGAGGGAACCAATTGGATCTCCGAAATTCGTTTTGATGACGATGGCGATTTCGACACGGCAATCGCTGTAAACGGCACCGTTTTAGCACAACAAGGGCTTACGACTCACACAACGCCTGGTGGTGTTTCAGTGACCTACGACAATACAATTGACGCAGCCATCGCTGAGACCGGCGACTGGATCACTCAATCGAGATCAGACAACTCAATCGACTACACGCTTGTCAACGGCGAAGTGGTATTCGCTGAAGATGAATTGGCGCCTAATGGAGATACCTTCTCTTCCATGAGTGGCATTAGCATTAACAGCCGTGGAGATTACGTCAGTCTTTGGAATACCGACAGTGGAAATTCTCTCCTTATTTTCAATGATACCATTATCCTAACCGAAGGCGTCACGATGAACGTGGACTACAACGGAGATGGTGTTTTCGAAGATCTGGTTGTCGATAATTTTACTACCGGGGGCTTCAACTTGGCTGATGATGGTACTTTAGTGGTGACCGTCACCTTCGACGATCTGGATGGAACCCGTGTCGGCAATGCGTTGACAACTGTTAACATCAAAGACCTTCTCGGGACAAGACTTGGAGATGTCAACTTAGACACTTTTGTAACGTTTTCAGATATCGCACCATTCATTACGCTTCTGACTTCAGGTGAATTCCAGCTTGAAGCTGATATCGATTGCAACGGGATGGTTGACTTCGGAGACATCTCCCCGTTCATCGCGATCTTAGCCAGTCCTTAGTATGACTCTGTGATCTCGTTTGACTTGAATCCAGAATTTAGGTTTATCACAGACGATCGTTTTACTTCTGGCTCCACGTTAACGGTTACCCTTGTGGCAACCGTTGCTGGAGCCTGGAAGTGGCCTTACATTGGCAGCGACCAGCAAGCATCCTTTAGTACGCCGTCGCCGAAAGAAAACGCTACGCTCATAGCTCAGTTCAAATCTGCGCTATCGCGTAGCTTTTTCTATATTGACCGGTGCGTGTAATCGACTCGAACGTGCAAGTCGATTAATGCTTAACGTCAAATGTCCTAGCTGCGACGCCGACATGAAGCTCTCCAAGCCCAAGGCCGGAGACTCCGATTGCCAACCGCCGCCTCCAAAAAGGCTGCAATTGGTAGAACTGGCGTGTATGGGAGCAACACGTGTGCGCAAAAAGAAAGACTCGCTTGGAACAATGAAAACTGTTTCCAAACGAGTCAAATATGGCGCATAAAAAAGCGCTCCCGGTAGGACTCGAACCTACGACAAAGCGGTTAACAGCCGCTCGCTCTACCAACTGAGCTACAGGAGCATTTCCCCTCAGGGATTGAACAGTTTAGGAGAAGTCCTTGAGACGGGCAAGGGCGTAATTCCCCGAAAACCGGGCGAGAATCCCATGTTTTTATTCGGATCGTGAAAAGCTTTCAATTGCCGCCGGCCATTGCCAACAGGGTTTGGTCCAGCAGGTTACATCGCTCAGAAAACTAGCGGGTCTAACTGGTGACGCCAGTGCTTTCCTTGAAACGATAACCAATACCACGAACGGTCTGGATCGTATCGGCCAATGAATCGAGCTTCTTCCTTAAAGAGCGGATATGGACGTCGATGGTTCGCTCCAGCACCAAAGTATCGGCTCCCAAGGCCGCGTCGATCAACTCGCTGCGGCCAAAAGCTCGTCCTGGTTGGCGAATCAACGTATCCAGTAAGCGAAACTCGCTGGGCGTTAAGTCAAGCGTCCTATCGTTTACGGTGACTCGATGTTTGACTCGGTCAACTACGATCCCGCCGCGCTCAACGATATCAGAGCCGGCACTCTTGCTGCGTTCCTGCCGCCGCAGCATCGTTTTGATTCGTTGCAAAAGGACTTTAACGCTGAACGGTTTGACGACGTAATCATCCGCACCGACCGAAAATCCTACCAGCTGATCGGTCTCTTCGCTTTTAGCGGTCAGCATGATCACCGGAATGTCGCTGGTGCTGGAAGAGGCTCGCAACATTTTGCAAACTTCCAATCCATCCAGAACGGGAATCATGACGTCCAGCACGATGAGCTGCGGCAACTGTAATCGAGCTTGAGACAACCCGTCTTGACCATCGTAAGCGCAGAAGACTTCGTATCCGTTTTGCTCCAAGTTATATTGCAGGACTTCAGCCAGTGAACGATCGTCTTCTACGACCAACACTTTTGTCTTTGCCATGATTGATAAACCTGTTTACGCAATAAAGTTTCCGTGTTTGTGGCGAACGATATCGCCATCGACCAGATAGATGACATCTTCAGCGATGTTCTCTGCGTGATCCGCGATCCTCTCGATGTGCCGTGATGCAGAAAAGCAATGCAAGGCAGGTTCGATCAGCGTCGCATCCTGTTTCATCAGCCCACGCAACTCATTAATGATAGCGAGATTGAAGTCGTCTACCGCTACGTCAAATAGGATCACCTGCTTGGCCAGCGCTGAGTCGGAGTTTACAAACGAGTTCAGTGCCATGCGGATCATCTGAGTCGCGCGCTGGACCATTGGTTTCAGTTGGTCAGGCAGCGGGAAATATGAATGACCATGGAGACATTCGGCTCGTTCCGCGATGTTACAGGTCAAATCGGCGATCCGTTCCAGATCGGCATTCACTTTCAGTACGGTGGTCAGCTGGCGGAGGTCAGCAGCAAACGGCTGGTGTAAGGCAAGGATCTTGAGGCATTCTTCTTCGATTTGGACTTCCAGATCGTTGACTTTGTCATCGGTATCCAAAACCTGTTGGACTAAGTCAACTTTCTTGTCTACGAGAGCGGTCGTAGCGTCATCGATCATTTTTTCGACGACACCAAAAAGCGTCATCAAGGAACGATTGATCCTTTCAACGTCACGCTGGAGATGTTTGGACATAAGTAATCCCTGGCTGCAATCTGAAAAAAGTCACCTGTATTTATCTATCCGAATTTGCCGGTGACGTAGTCTTCTGTCTGTTGTTGCTGAGGCTTGGTGAAAATCTGTTCTGTGGTCGCCTCTTCGACGATCTTTCCTTCGAAGAAGAAAGCGGTTCGGTCACTACAACGAGCGGCCTGTTGCATGTTATGCGTTACGATCACAATTGTGTACTGCTGACGAAGTTCGAATATTAGATCTTCGACTCTGGCGGTGGAGGCAGGGTCCAATGCGGAGCAGGGTTCGTCCATCAATAAAATTTCGGGACCCACTGCGATCGCTCGAGCGATACACAGTCGTTGTTGCTGTCCACCACTCAGCCCCAAAGCTGATTTGTTGAGGCGATCTTTGACTTCATCCCAGACTGCGGCCTTTCTCAGCGACCACTCGACCAACTCGTCCAGTTTGCCGCGAGACAAATTTCTGAAATGCATCCGGGGGCCGAACGCGACATTATCGTAAATCGACTTTGGAAACGGAGTTGGCTTTTGAAAGACGATCCCAATACGGCGACGTAGCTTTACCACATCGGTGGAACGGGCCAGGATATCTAAATCGGGTAATTCCAGTGAGCCGCGCGCGAAAGCTCCTGGAACCACATCGTTCATCCGGTTGATCCATTTGAGCAGCGTGCTTTTTCCGCAACCGCTAGGGCCGATAAAAGCGGTGACTCGGTTTTCCGGAATGTCCAAAGTCAGGTTGTGCAGCGCCTGAAAGTCTCCATACCAAGCGGAAAAGTCTTTGATTCCAATCATGGATTTCGTTTCCGTATCGTTTCTACTTGGCCGTTCCGCAAAGACTTTCGAGTGCTTGGACAGAGTCGGCGAGTCTTGTGTCATTAGGTTCATTTCCACATTTCAATTTTAAGAAAGAGGTTTCTGAGTCAATTGGCGTATTGCGATCGCAATTCCGTTGAAGGTCAAAAGGATCGCAAGCAAAACAACAATTCCGGCCGCCGCAACGTTTTGCGTGTGAATCAACATCTCCTCGTTGACTGGTAGTTTCGTCGTGTTAAATATTTGAATCGGCAGAATCGAGAAGATATCCATCAGGTTCGAGGGCCCCGACGAGACAAACAGGATTCCGCAGATAATCAGGATTGGGGCCGCTTCACCGATCGCGCGACTCATGGAAAGGATTGCTCCGGTCATGATGCTGGGCACAGCGGAGGGCAGGGTGACACGTCGTACGACCTGCCAAGGCGTCGCTCCCAACCCAAGCGCACATTCACGCAAGCTGGACGGGACCGCTTTGAGCGCTTCTTGAGACGCAATGATGATAACCGGCAAAATGACCAGCATCAGAGTCAAGCTCGCCGCCAACACGCTACGGCCAAAGGGAAGCTGGAAATAGTACCAACGCTTGATACTAATCGGACCCCCGTCCGTATCGAAAGGAATGGTTACCGACAACTCGTCCTCAGGAGTTTCGTCGCCAGGTTCTTCGATCATCAAACTCAATGGCTGCCCATTGGTTGTCTGGCCGCTCATGCCGTCGGTCAGAATGGGTTGACGGATCGTGTAAGCTAATTCCAGCAAGCTCGCTTCCAACTCATTGGACCGTTCTGCAACGTCCAACATGAGTGCAGTTTTTTTCTCATCGGGCCAGGATCCACTGTTCTTCAGATGGTCCGGTGATGATTCGTCGACCGCGTCGTCCAGCGACAGGAGCGTTTTCAATTTAGCGATTTTGGTTTGCGGGAACTCAAAACTGGTTGTGATCTTTTCTTCGTCAATCTCCTTGACCATCCCTTCCAGTTCAGCAGCGATCTTGTCGAATCGTCCTGCCGCTTTGATCAAATCTACTTGGTACGTTTTGACGCCCTTTTCGTCTTCTGAAATCACATCGCCGATCAGGATCTTGTTTTGCAGTTTGGCAAGGCGTTCGATCGGCTGAGCCATTTCCTTTCGCTTTGGGTCCAGCGGAATGAGAATCGGTTTGTCATCTAAAGTCAGATACTGAAAATAGTGATCGGCACCGACTTCGAAAGCAGGCTCCTTGGCCGAACCAAAGATACCGAACATCATCGCAAACGCAGTCAGTCCCAAAATGCCGTAAACGATAGAAGGAACACCGGCCAAGTTAGTAATGTTCAGCTGAACTAATGTGTGGATCCACCTCAGGAATTTGTTGATCGGCTTGAACTCTTCCAGCAGAATCGCCGTACCTATCCCTAGCGGTAGGGCGAACAAGCCGCAACCGATGCAGACCCAAAGTGTGCCCATCAGAGCCGGACCGATACCTGCCTCGCTGGGAATCGTTTTGTTTGTCTCGGTAAGAAAATGAGTAAAGTGCGCCGCAGTCGAAGCGTGCGATTCAGGCATGGGGCAGTAAACCAGATTCAGGTCGCCGCCAAAAGTAAAACCTTTCCGTTTGGTTTTCCGCATCCCCTCCGGTTCGGTGTTGCAAATTTTCAGATCGCCGCGGGTTATTTTGTCATCAAGGTTGCGAAGCTTGACCTGTTGGAACTTCGCATCGTCACCCAAGTCATGGGCGCAAACACTGAACAGTCCAGAAAAGTAACCCGCTCGTTTTCTTGTTTTGCGATTGATGTCAGCGATCAAATCGGAGGGCTTTTTGTCCAGCCCGGTGATGGGCGACAAATTCAGTTTCGCGAAATTGTCTTTGTCCTCAATGTTGCAAGCCAAATTAAGATTCCACTCTCCGGAAATCTGTTTGGCCAACTTGCCATCTTCTACCAGACCGGAACCGATCTTTAAGTTTTTGATTTTCAAGTCGGCTGCTGAACCCTCCAGCAACAAAATCGTGGTCGATTCTGGTAGATCATCAAACTGCTCGGTATCGATGCCTTCGATCGAGCGAGCAATGGAAACAACGTTTTGTTCTCCACCGGCTGGACCTAGCCTGAAAAAACTTGTGTCGTTTTGCCCTTCGATCTTGAACGAATAAATACCCACCAGCTTCTGATCGCCATCGAAACTCGTGTCGTTGGATTCCGCCAGTCCACCTCGCTCCAGCTTGTTGGCGATGAACACACCTTGGACCAGATCACCTTCGTCCAATCGCAGCGGATCGTTACCTTCGTTGGTGCCTTGAAAAAACACCATCCGGTTTTCGTTTTGGAGGTTGTCTGAGTGGGCAGAAAATGTGGGAATCGCTTTGAGAACGATCGAGGACAACAATATCGCCAAAATCACCAGCGAGATCAGCGAAGTGATCACGCAAATACAGAGGAACCCCTGGTCCAGCAGTCTTCGCCGTTCGATGGGTGCAATTTCCAGCGATGAAAAATCGGGTGTGGGCGTTGTGATGGTGGTTTTGCTCACTGATACGACTCCCGGAAGCGGGTTCGAATTAGGTTGCCCATTAAAGTGATAAAGAGCGTTACCAAAAACAAAGTCATGGCAACTGCGTAGATCGAATAGTATTCGATGCCAAAGTTGGTCACGTCACCCGTTGCGACTTGAGTGATGTATGCGGTCATCGTTTGGATTTGGTTGGCTGGGTTTGGAGTTAAGTTCGGAAGGGCTCCGGCGGCCATGGCCACGATCATCGTTTCGCCAACAGCTCGTGCGATCGCCAGTAGAAAAGCGGATACGATTCCGGACAATGCTGCGGGCACTACGACTTTGACCGCAACGTCGAACTTGGTTCCACCCAGCCCGTAAGCCGCTTCGCGAAGCCGAGTTGGGACGGCTTGTAAAGCGTCTTCCGAAAGCGAACTGACCGTTGGTATGCAAAGGATGCCAACCGCGATGCCAGCGCTGAGGGCGTTAAAAAAATCGACTTCGATCCCAATCCCCTTCAAGAAGGGAGTGATGACACTGATCGCGAAAAAACCGTAAACAACGGTTGGGATGCCAGCAAGTACTTCCAGAATCGGCTTCAGCACTGCTCGCAAACGTCGAGGTGCGTATTCACTAAGAAAGATCGCAGTGATCAAGCCAAGCGGTAAAGCGACCATCATTGCAATGACCGTAACCAAAAGTGTGCCGCAGACCAGAGGCAGTACACCAAAGCTTTTACTCGTACCCAGCAACGGGTTCCATTTAGTGCCGAATAAAAACTTGCTAACGGTGACTTCGTCGTAATTAAAAAACAGGACCGACTGCCACATGAGCAGTACGACGATCGAGACAGTGATTAGAACCGAGAATAATGTGCATCCAACCAGTCCACTTTTTACAATCCACTCTTTCGCACGTACGATCGAAAGCGACCGCGTGTTTTTGTCGGACAGCAGTTCTGGAGTTGGATCGTTATTAGCCGCTGAGGCCATTCATGACTCGTAAGTTAGTAAAGTCAGTCAAAGTAAGGGAGGCAACAAGAGTCAGCATGATAATGGCGGGTCTGACCAAGTGACCAGACCCACGATTTGGGAATGTTCAAATCCCCGCGTTTCCGGGGATTAACTTGGGCTACTTAACCAGATTTTCTGCATTGTAGAGCTCAGGAAGGGCTCCTTCTCGCTTCTCACCTTCGGCATCAATAAAGTGAGTGCCAGTCATCTTCTCGGTGAAGTGGGTCATTACCGTTTCCTGGACTTCGTCTGGCAAGCCTACGTAGCCAACGTCTTCGGCCAATTCGCCAGCGTTCTCAAGGTAGAAAGTCACAAACTTTTTGACCTCGGGACGACGGACAGATTTAGCGTTTACGTAGATGAACAACGGACGAGAAAAAGGAGCGTACTCACCTGATTCAATCGTCTCGGCCGATACCATGACGCCTTCTTCCGATTCGGTGGAAGGGTCGACGATTGGAACAGCTTTCAAAGTGTCGACGTTTTCGAAGTAGTAAGCGGCTCCGAGAAAGCCGATTGCGTTGGCGGTGTTAGCAACGCCTTGAACAATGATGTGGTCGTCTTCGCTGACTGACATGTCACTACGGATGGCTGCTTCTTCTTTGCCAACCATGACTTCTTTAAAGTAGTCAAATGTTCCTGAGTCGGTACCGGGTGCAAAGATCTGGATCTCAGTTTCAGGCCAGCCTTCTTTGACTTCGCTCCATTTGGTGACTTTCATGTCGTCACGAAAAATCAGCTTGAGTTGGTCGACCGTGAGTTTGTCAACGAACTCATTTTGCTTGCTGACAATGATTGTCAGTCCGTCGTAAGCAACAGGCAGTTCGATGAAAGAAACATTGTTCTCTTTGCACTGAGCAAACTCTTTTTGTTTGATCGGACGTGATGCATCTGAGATGTCGGTTTCACCTTTTGTGAATCGCTTGAATCCACCACCAGTACCTGAGACACCAACAGAGACAGCAACTTTGGGACTGATCTCACCAAACAGATCGGCCGCTTCACTGGAAATCGGCGCTACCGTACTGGAACCATCAATTTCAACCTTGCCTAAAAGATCAGCTTGGCCGAACGACTCTGCCGCAGACAAACATACGAATGCGATAGCAAATACAACTGCAAGTAAATCGAATTTGTTTTTCATTTTCATCCTGAAGAAGGGTTTAGGGCTCGAATTCACGGTAAGGGTATCCGCAATTTGTTAAGACGAGGTTAATGTTTCTTAATGATTGAAAGAAAAAGTCGGGACACTATCTTAGGTGGTGTAAGGCACCCTTAAGTGGATATGTTGGTGTTTTCTGGTGCGAATTAGAACGTTTATGTTTTGCGGTGGTAGGCAGGCTAGCGGACTCTTGTTCAAAACCGGTCAGTGTTTTGGGTATCTGCGGAACTTGGGCAGGTAATGATCTACCTGTGCCAAAGTGATCTTTGGCTAATTGAGCGTTGAATTCCAATCAAATGCACAGTGGGGATCGTATCTTCCAATTTAGTCCTACGGCTGATAAGCGGGGGCTCGTCAGGCACACAGCCTGACCTACCTTCCTTTTGGCGAACGCGGCATGCTCATGCTCCGTTTTGGCTGCGCTAAAATCTGCACGTGAGCATGGCACCCACGTCACATGGTGAGCTAGTTTTAGCCCTTTGGCGAGTTCCGAAGTTGTTTCCGTACTAGCCGACTACGATCGTCTTGCCGCCTTGTTCGGTCGAGATTCCAAATACCACATACTCGACATCGCCATCGCTTACGTTTTTCATTTCGTGAACTTCGCGGGGATCGATCAGAATCGCATCGCCTGCCTGTAGTTCTACCGTTTCCTCGTCGACTCGCATGCTGACGGGGCCACCCAGCATGATGAAAATCTCTTGCATGTCCTCGTGATAGTGAGGTTGAAAACCAGAGTCTTTTGGCAAGTTGGACCAATTAACCATTTGTACTTGCCCGCGAATCAAATCTGATTTTTGTGCGAGCACTCGTTTCA
>CAZDBA010000050.1:0-29812 GCA_964503615.1 uncultured Pirellulaceae bacterium | reverse complement strand
ACGAACAACGTGATGAACTTTTGCAAAGAAGAGATCGATGCGTTAATCGATTGTGCAGAAGCGGCGACCCGCACAATTCCCTGGTGTTTGGTTGCGTCTTGCGAGTTGGGTTTGTCATTTAGCGAAACGGCCAGATAGATCATGGACATTTCGAGAGTCGCGCTAAATCGTTCGGAAAACCCTACACCCGTCGCCTTTGCCTGAACAATTTCTGGGCGATCGCTGTGCGGTCCAATATCCCGTTTGCCCGTCTCCGAATCGGACAAAACGACTCCTTCATTGGTGATCAAGGTAAATCGGTAAGAAGTCTCTTTGCCCAATGCCTTAATCTGCTCAAACAGTGAAGGCTCCTCGATGCCGGCTTCGGTTTGATTGATCTGTTCGCGTAGCATCATCGCGATTACTGTCATTTTTTCCTGAGCGTTGCTCATCATCTGGTCGCGCGCCACACGAGCCAGAACCCACAAGAATACTAATGTGGCCAATAGCTGGAGGATGATGTAACCAACAAGGAATCGACGAAGTGCCTTAGAGATCATTTAGATGTGGGCTGTTGCTAAAGTCAGTACAAGTCGCCTTTATAGTATCCAGCCAACAAAAGACCAAACTCCTTGGCCTTAAGTTTCGTAACCAAGGTCGGAGCCGCAAGATCGTCGGTTGCGGTTCGTGCCGATTAAAAAATCAACGTCTGCTGGATCTGGATGAGCCTACGGCTATTTTCCGAAATATCTTGTGCTGCCCAGCGAATGGACAGTAAACCCATAAAAAATAGCCGGTTAAGCCTGTTGAAACCGGACTGTTCTCCTGAAATACCGTCCTATAATACCCAGATCCCGTTTTGTTTTGCCGGTCGATGCCAAGTGCTTCACTCCACACGAAATTTTACAAGCCTGTTTTGTCTGTTCATGATTGCAGTCCACTTGGCTCCCAGCCGGAGTGATGCGGCAGTCGTTGATCCGGGTTCTACTTTTCCCACCGTCCAAGCCGACGACTTAGACAAGTCAGACGAGGAAGTCGATGAGGAGGCGGACGAGCTGACGGAGCGACAAGGCTATTTGGTCCAGATCGACTTGCCGTTTACGTTGCAACAAGCACAGCGAGTCAAGCAGGCGTTAGCGTTGTTGGTCAAGAACGCACCCAAAGGCGTGGATCCAAAAAAGCGAAGCGTCATCATATTGCAATTCGACACGGCCAGCGGATCGACAGGGCAGGGAAGTGACTTTCACGCCGCCAGCAGCCTTGCCAGTTATTTGGCTTCGCGCGAATTCGATCAAGTCAAAAAGATAGCCTACATCCCGCCGCTCCGTGGTGGCGGTGGAGCCGCGTTTCAGGACGCACCTGCCAGTCGTCTGATGGGCCATGCGGTTCTGATCGCATTGGCTTGCGAAGAGATCGTGATCGACGAAACAGCTTCGATGGGGAAAGCCGGAATCGATTGTGAGAATGGTATCTCACCACCCATGAAAGCGACTTACGATTTCGTAGCCGCGCATCGAGAGCCGATTCCGTTGCCGTTTGCCGCCAGTATGCTGGACCCAGCCAAAACGCTTTACAAAGTCGTCACAGCCGAAGGAACAGAATATCTGGATCAGGAAGGGTTGGATGCAAAACGTGGCGCAGCCATTGAGCGTGATCCATTAACTCGTCCTGGAAGTTTGCCGCTTTACACCGCAGAACAACTGGCGGCCGCGTCGATCAATTGCCATAAAGTCAGCTCTCGTATTCAGGTTGCGGACCGATACGGAATTCCGCTCTCGGTGCTCGAAGGCAATCCGACTCAAGGCATAGAGATCAAAGCGGTCCGGGTCGAGTTCCCTGCATTTGTGGACGGCCGTACGGTCGACTGGAGCTTGAGAGCTTTGGATTCCAAATTGGCCGATAAAGAAACCAATATGGTCGTCCTTGATTTGGATTGCGAGGGAGGCGATCTGGAATCCTGTTTGCAATTTGCTCGCTACCTGGTTGCCCTGAGACAGGACGACGTTCGCACCGTCGCGCATGTTAGTGATCAGGTTCGTGGTCCGCCCGCGCTGATCGCTTTGGCATGCGATGATCTGTTAATGTCACCGACTGCTCTGGTGGGAGGAGTTTACGAACCCTCCTATACGCCGGAAGAATTTGGCGAGATCCAGCCAACTATTGAAGAGCTTGCCAAAGAAGCTGAAAAGCCATGGACGTTGTTTACCGCTGTCTTGGATAATCGACTTCAGATGAAACGGTATCGGCGTAAAGGTTCCACGCTAAAGCGAATCTATTGCAAGCAAGAGTTCAAAAGCCTGGGTGACAAAAAACTCTGGATCGACGAAGGGCCTTTTGAAATGTTTGAAGGGCTTAACGGCGATCGTGCGTTGAACTTGTCCGTTGCCCGAAAACTGGTTGACAGCGCTGATCAGTTGCAGACTTACTACCACATCGACCAGAGTCCGCAAATTCTCAAGCCCACGAAAACGGATAAAGCGATCGAAGGGTTTGCACAGTTCCTCGCCTCGCCGATCATCTCGATGTGGTTGCTGTTTGGAGCGATGGTTTTGATCTCCACCGAGATGTCCAGCCCCGGACTTAGCATCCCCGGTTTTTTGGGTACCTTGTGTTTGATCCTGTTCTTCTGGAGTCAGTATCTCGACGGGAACGCCCATTGGTTGGAGATCGTTTTGTTTGTCGCCGGGGTGCTGTTTATCATTCTGGAGATCTTTGTGATTCCCGGGTTAGGAATTTTTGGGATTGGTGGCATGTTGATGGTGATCTGTTCGATCGTGTTGGCCACCCAGACGTTTATAATTCCTCGAACCGCCGAAGAGATGGCGCGGATGCCGGTCTCGCTGGGAATTCTGGTTGCTGCCTGCTCTGGGTTTCTGGTCGCCGCCGCTGTGATGCGCAAAGTGATTCCCAACACGCCCTACTTCAAAAAGATGATGTTAGAGCCGCGGGTATTAGACCAAATGGAAGCGGACCGGGAAGCGATTGTCGACTGGTCTGAGCTAATGGGAAAAGTGGGCACGACCGTTACCCGCTTGGTACCTGCGGGCAAAGCTAGAATCGCTGGCAAGGTCGTTGACGTAATTACGGATGGGCGTATGGTCGACAAAGACGAGCCGATTAAAGTTATCGAAGCGATAGGAAATCGAGTCGTCGTCGCGCCGAAAACGGTAAAGTAATTTTGGAATCTACCCCAGTTCCATTAACTCGTTGACCCACAACAGTACGTCCTCGTGTTTGCCATTGGTGGCGTTTTGATTGATCCACTTCCATTCGGCTGAAGTGAGGAGACTTTCCATCCCTTCCTCAGAACGGTTGCGGGCGGCGAGTTGGTACCTTTGCAGGACCTCATGCATTGTGGTGGAAAAGTGAGGATCCTCGACCAATCGAAGACTGTTTTCGATTTGGCATAGCAATTCGTAGAACCGTCGCCATGGCAGTCCACAACCGACTGGGATTTGCTGAAACACGTAATACGAATCTTCTGGTCGGTTCTTTTGGATGAACAGATCCAAGGCAGGGTGGACGAGGTAAAAAATCGAATCGGGCAATTGGAAATCGAGATGGCCGATCAAATCGTCTGGCTTTTTGAAATGTTGCACCATCGAATTGCTGTCCACGTCTTTGGCGACAACCCCCAAAACACCAGCGAGATACAGTTCGCGAAACGGTTGGTAGAGCCCCTGGAAATTCTCGTAGTGACCGATCGACTCGCGAGGAATTCCGTTAAAGTCCGCAGTCAGGTTGCGAATATGATGAGGTTCCAGGATATTGCACGGCAACCCGTTCAGGAACTTGAGACGTGGCTCTCGTTCGCACAATGAATCCATAAAGATTTTGGTCTCGTCAAAAATTGAGGGTACCAACCCGGTCGCTGCAAACTCACGAACGATGGTGCAAAAGTTCTTTTCATCCAACGAGTTTTTCGCCGCAGACATTTCCGAAGCAACGGCGACGAGGTCACGTGGTCGGCCGAACGAATAACGGCGAATGAGTTGAAAGCTGTCTTCCAATACCATTTGCCGGCCGCTGCTGACCACATTGAGCCCAACGAAATCTTTAAACGATTCCGCACCTTCGTAACACTGACTCAAACGGTCCATCATCTCTGCCAGTTCCGCATCTGAATATTTTAAAACGGTGGCAGCGCTGCGGAGATTCGATTTGATGTCCGATTCATAATTGGTGAACGCCTCGTCGCGAATACTGGCGAACACTTTGATGTGACTGTTTGAGTTCATCAGGTCCCAAGCCGCTTCGATCAAACCGGCTTGGACATTGATCCATGCCGCTGAGCCGAGGTTGCGTATCGCTTGGTCAACTTTGTCGATAAAGAAGTAGATCGGACTGTGAACTTGACGAATCTTTTGATCCAAAAAGCCCTCGGTGTTGTCGATCAATCGGTTAAAGTTTCCGACGGTCAGACTTGTCAGTTCCTTGAACACGATGGTCGGTTCGATCTTTCCACCTTGCAGCCAGCGCCGCACTCGCTCGTTGAACGGTTTGAGCTCGAATTGTTCTTCGGGGGTAATACCGCCTTCGAAATGGGAGATTGCCGAAATTCTCAGGGCGGCGCTCCAGAGCCGTTTCGCGTTGGTCAGTTCCGAAAGAGGCGCTTCGTAATTTTTGGAAAGCGATCGCATCTCGCTCATAAAATCCAGGAACGGCCGGCCTTGGGGAACCAGCGTGACCGACGAACCTCGTTGCTTCATCTCTTCGGTTAATAGGAATCGCTTGTAGGTCAACAGCAGCGTTTTGCCCAACCCTTTGGTTGCCGAGATGAAATGCTTGTTCCGCAGTTTGAGAAATTTCTCAATGATCTCGTTCTTAAAGACGACGCGGCTCAATTCGTTGATGTCGATTTGATAAGCATCGGTTGCCCAAATCTGGCCGGTGATTGGAGGAGCGTGAGAGTTCACAACACGATTCTTGCTGTTCATCGGTTCGACGCCCAGTGCGGTCGCCGATGCGTGAATTCGCTCGGCCAGCGAGGGGACTTCGTTTCGATTGGCTTCGATCTTTGCGATCGGGCCAAGGATCGTTCGCCATATTGGCTCGATCGCTTCGAATTCCTGCAAAGACATATCCAACAGCACGGGCACCAGCGCGATTCCCTCTCGGTGAGCTTGTTGGATCTCGCGGGCAAGATTCGTCGATTCGATCGAGGTGCGTGAAATTACAATCAAGCAAATGGAGGAGTGTCGAATCGCTTCGTCGGTTTGGGCCAACAGTGAAAGCCCGGGAATTGCATCACGCTGATAGTACCAACTGGTGTACCCAAATTGCTCCAGATGTTTTGCCAGTTGCCGAGTGAAGATCGAATCTTCGGAGGCGTGGCAGACAAAGTAGTTTGTTCTCTCGCGATCTGTGACTTCGGCCAGTTTGCGAAAGAACACTTTTTCCTGGTCGCATCCCAAAGCTTCGGCGAATTCCTGGCAGCTTGCAAAACGGTCGTTGGGATCTTTGGCCAAAGCACGTTGCAGCGCGATGTCGACATTTTCCGGGATGTCCTCAACCGAGTCGGCAAGTTTGGGTGGCGTATACGTCTGATGTTTGTCCAGAAGTTCCTGTTGTGTTTCACCATGGAACAAAGGCTCACCGGCGACCAATTCATAAAACACTGTCGCCAATGCGTATTGGTCGGTACGCCCATCGACGGTCAGCCCGTTGGCTTGTTCTGGTGCGGAATAGGCGGGAGTGCCAGCAAAGCTGGGTCGGTCGTCGTCGTTGGCAAAGTCGCGAGCGATGCCGAAATCCAAAATCTTGTATTCGCCAGACGTGGAGCGACAAATATTTTCCGGTTTCAGGTCGCGATGAACGATCCCTTGTCCATGAGCAAAATCCAAAGCCCGCGAAAGACCGGCGATCACATCAAGCGCCTCGTCCAGACTGAGTTGGCCCTTTTCTTTTGTCAGGTTACGAAGGTTGCTTCCGTCGACATATTCAAAAACGGTATAGGATCGACCGGCGTGAAATCCAAAATCGTGTACGGTAGCGATGCCGGGGTGATTCAGGTTCGCACCCAGTTTGGCTTCGCGGGCCAGCATCGTCTCGTAAAAATTGTGCTCGTCGTTGATACGGCTTCGCGAGACGACTTTAATTGCCACCTGGCGATCTAAACGCAGGTCGAGAGCCAGAAAAACTTGCCCCATTCCACCGCGACCGATCAACGAAACCAACTCGTAGCGGCCGCCTAAAGTGATCCCTGGCGCAAAGAATTTGGAGAGCTGCTTCGTTTCCTCGACGTCCAGTGCAGGCTCGATACCACCACTGATTGTAGAGACGCAGAAAAGTCGCGATTCAAAGAACTTTTTTTTCATGAAACGGGTGGTAGAAAAGTGAACGTCTCTACCTATTGTCCTTGAATCAAGCCAATGAGGGAAGTGTAGAATACGGGCCAGAAAATCGTTTCCACATTTGGTGAGCCACAAGGCGCATGCCGTGCACATGAAATCGCCACCAGAAAGTCAGGCCTTCGACAACGAATCGGTGTTGAATGAGCGTGATTGGGCAACGATTATTGCCGGTTTCTGTTCTCTCGGCATTTGTTTCGACTTAGCTGCGTTCTATAGTTGTTAACAGTGTCGTAGGCTGCAAAGGCTCCTGCGACAGGCTAGTTTTGTACCCGGTTTTCCAGAAAGCGAATCTATGGAACCCTTTTATTGGTCAATGATATTGGTCGCGCTGGGGTTTGGCGTCGTGTTGCTGGAGTTGTTCGTACCCTCCGCAGGGATACTTGGCTTGGTCGCGGCCATATTGTTTGTGTCAGGAATCGCCGCTGGATATTTGCATAGTCTTTGGCTGGGGACGACCTTGCTCGCGGTGGTTGCCTGCTGCTTGCCCGTTTTGTTTGTGATGATGGTCAAAGTCTGGCCCAGCACACCGCTGGGTCGGCGAATATTGATCGGTACTATGAGCCAAGACGAGGTGATGCCAGTTGGAGAAGAGTACGAACACGAAAAACTAGTTGATCAAAAAGGAATTGCAAAAACAAAGATGCTTCCCAGCGGCATGATCAAGATTGGTGACAGGACCTACGATGCCGTTAGTGACGGATTTGCAATCGAAGCAGGACAAGCAATCAAGGTTGTTGCGATTAAGATGAATCGAATCCTGGTGCAACCGATCGACGCCGATACCGGCACACAAGATTTTTCCAGCGACGATGTTCTATCGCAACCGTTCGAAGATTTGGGAATCGATCCGATTGAACCTTTGGAGTGAGGCAGCCTATCCAAAGACGAGGTTTACTTTTGTTCGTCAATTAGTTTTTGAATTTCTTCCGGTAGGTCAAAAGTGCCTGCCGGAAACTCTATACCAAATTCCAATGCTTCAAAGGTGGTTGTTGAAATCCCCTCTGGCGTGGCTGTCTTAACCACGTGAGCTGCATTGATTCCGTTGACCGTTCGGAAATCAGATTTAGAAATCTCAACACCAACAACGCCGATTTTGGTATTTCGAGACGTTTCAACTTTCAGAAGTCGGCCCGTTTCTTTCTCGATGAAGCGAGTTATAGGGTGTGTATTCTCTTTCTCAAAGAGGAGTTTATAACAGGTCTTTCCGGCGACTTCCTCAGTGCCGCCGTAGGTCACTTCGCCTCCCCCTCCCTCTTTCCAAGTCAGCTCGTTGAAAATGCGAGTTGTTTTTCGTTTGACCTCTTCGAGCTGGTCGCCCTCCAGCAGGCTCGGTCCTTCGGTCGGGTCAATTTTCCAGTAATGTTCGCCATTACTACCTTGTAGTATCGTTCCTTTTTCCGGGACTTCGATCGAAAGAAGGTACATACCGTTTAGTTGTTTGTGTGTGACCCTGGGGGTGATGGTCGGCTGGCCGGGAAGACCAACCTTTTCGATCGTAGAAATAGACGAAATCGAAGAAATTGATTCCAGTCGTTCCTGACCACCAATCGCTTTTATGTGAAAATCAAGTATCTGCTCTGCGGTTGGTTTCTCATCCTGCCCAACAGAAGCAATAGGCGAGATCAACGGGAAAGCGATCGAAAGACAAAACAGAAAAACGGGATTGGCCACTCGTCGGGCCGCTTTCGGTGGATAGTTTTTTCGTGACATGGGCAAACTCACTGCAAATCTCTTTTTCACATCAACTCAAGGACACGGAAAGAGGAAAGAAAGTCAAATGGAAATAAAGTGGAAGTAGGTGGGTTTTCATACGGCAAAGTTAACGCCGGTTGGAAGCTCCTAGTTTACTCTAATTGCCGAAAGTGCGAAAACGAAATTCGCCCTGCCAGAACCGAAAGAATGAGCTGAATCGAACGCGCAACGTAATACTGAGTCAGGATTTGGCTTTTGACAACGGTCAGCAATCGGTACGGACTGCCCCGACATATTTTTATCGTTTTGGTGTTTTTAGAAAAGTTTCGGTTTATGAATCCAATGCAACTCGGTTTACGTACTTATCGGTAGGATTCGCCGTCAACCTTAAGGGACGGAGTGACTGGTCGCCTTGGCCCGTTGTTCGTAGCGATCCTTGAATTTACCGTGTTTGAAGTGGACTTTCACTTTTACACAATTCATTCGTATTGTTGGGGAGCAAAAAATGAAGAATTTACTAAGCCTGTCAGTTATCGTTGCAGTTATCGCAACCGCGTCAGTGGTACAAGCTCAAGATTGCAAATCGTCCAAATGCGAAAAGGCAACTCAGCAAGTCGCATTGGAAACGGTACAAGAGGTTGTGCAGGAAGCCGAGCAGGAAACTGAGGTAGAAGACATCGTTGACACCGCTGTCGGAGCAGGAGCATTCAAAACACTCGTCGCAGCGGTAAAGGCGGCTGAGTTGGTTGAAGCCCTCAAAGGCGAAGGCCCGTTTACCGTCTTTGCACCAACGGACGAAGCGTTTGCAAAGCTACCAGAAGGAACCGTTGAGGATTTGTTGCTGCCGGAGAACCGGGAGAAATTGGTTGGGATTTTGAAGTACCACGTTGTCAGCGGCAAGGTAATGGCTGCCGACGTAGTCCAAGTAGAAACCGCCGAAACACTCCTTGGTAAAAATCTAACGGTCACTGTCGAAGGAGAGACAGTAATGATTAACGGTGCGACCGTGGCAAAAGCCGACGTAGGTTGTAGCAATGGAGTAATTCATGTGATCGACACGGTTCTTTTACCACCCGCGGACGAGTAAAATCTGGCACTGGATTCAGATCGGAGTTCAAGCTTGATTCAATGCTACGGGCATACTGGCTTGAATCCGATACTGGCCCGCTTTTGGCGAACAGGTCTTATTGCTATTACAGTCTCAATGTCCGAATCAGAGCTCCGTATGTCTCAGGCTCCTGTATTGCCCCGTGTTGCAGCGGGCGAGCAATCGGCAGTTACTGAATGCTTGACGCGTTATGGAGGTTTGGTTTGGAGCCTCGCTCGACGCTTTTCGCCCGATCAAGAAGCGGCCGAGGATGCGATGCAAGAGATCTTCTTGAGAATTTGGAAAGCCGCTGCGAAGTTTGATCCCAAACTTGGCAAAGAAGTTACTTTTATCGCAACGATCGCCAGGCGAAAGTTGATCGACCTCAACCGCAAGAAAAAATGGAATCCGTCGGGTGAAATATCGATAGACGAAATCAGTTCGACCTTTCGTACCGCGAATGAGATTGTCGAAACCAATGATGAAGCAAGAAAAGCCCGAGAGCTGCTACAGCAGTTGCCATCAGATCAGCAAACTGTGATTAAGCTTTCTGTTTACAACGGGATGTCGCATGCAAAAATTGCGGAAGCTACTGGGCTTTCGTTAGGAACAGTAAAAACGCATATTCGTCGTGGCTTGATTCGATTGCGTAAGACCCTTTATGGTCCCACAGGTCAACTAAGCGGAGGGCCAACATCGTGAATGAATCAGCCAACGACTCTGGGGACAATGAGCCCTGCATGGACGAGCATTTGCTTGATCTGATGATTAGTCAGGCAACCGAAGGGCTCGATCCAGAACAAGAGCAGGAACTTCAACGACTATTGAAAGAGTCGGGGATGGATGACGAAGCGAAAAAAATCGAAGCCGCCGTCGTTGCATTCGAACTTGCCTCTGCAGAATTCGAAGATGTCGAGATTCCCGACGCTGTCAGGGACAAACTTTTGATCCAAGCCGGACGGTATTTTCACGGTGCCGAATCGGAATCGGAACCCATAAGCTCGGAACCGTTGCCCGCTGAGTATGGCACGGTTGAGTATGGCACGATTACTCGGCCTGATTCTGCCCAGACTGCCTCTCAATCGGAATTGAACCGATCGTCAACGACTTCATCTGCAAGGTTGGGTCTTCGCGAAGTTGTCGCTTGGGCAACTGCTGCGGCGTGCTTGGTTTTCGGTTTTTGGGCCTGGAACACACAGTCCGAAACCAAATCTGTAGATTCGATCGGAGGAATCAAACGAGTCGATGCGGCGACCGACGTGCAAACGGCTCAATGGTTGGGCGTGCACAACCCACAGACAGTAGGCCAGATTGTATGGAGTCAGGGACAGCAAGCCGGTTATATGACCTTCGAAAATTTGCCAATCAACGATCCGAGTAAACAACAGTACCAGCTGTGGATATTTGACGGAGATGTGAATCAGGAAGTCCCAGTTGATGGCGGCGTCTTTGATATCGCCAACACCAAAACGACCATAATGTTCTCGGCAATGCACCGTGTAAACAAAGCCGTTCAATTTGCGGTCACTATCGAACAACCAGGTGGAGTTCAAAGATCAAAGCGTGAAAAAATCGCGGTCGTAGCAACGTTACCCGGCGCAGAAGCAACCGGCCCGCCAACCGATTTGCCACCCGAGGAAGAAGACACCGTAAACTGGCAGCCGGCCGACACCATCCGCGTAGCTGGGCTCGCCAGAGTTCAGGCCTCGCGTGTTCGCCCCCGAAGTCTGGCGACACCGGCTACGTAGTTGGGCTCGTAGGTGATGAAGAAACCGGTTTGACCAAAACTCCGATTCGTTGCCAAAACCAATTGGGATCTTCCCGATCTTACTTGATCTTTCGCTTTTTCTTTTTCCCTTTCCCCGACTTCTTTTTCTTACGCTTCTTCTTTTCCGAAACCGATTCGCTCGTCATGTCTGACTTGCGTGCATCTCGAAACGCTTTGCCAAACGCTTTTGACAAGCGGACAAGTTGAACTTGTCGTACGTCGTAAACGCGGTGTTGCTTTGGTTCCGTTTGGCACAAAACAAAAGGCAGGCAAACAGCGCGGACGATCATCGGCGTTGCGTCAGGTGGTGAAAGGAAGGTCACGTCAACCGATTCCTGCGGCTGTAATGTTGTTACGCCGCCCTGCCATGGGTATGACGGGTATTGATACAAAACCTCAGAGATCGCGACGTCGTCGCCAACTCGGATATCCTCAGGGTGGATCTTTTTTGACACGCTTAGTTGCGAGTTGACCGCTGCTGATTCAAGGCTTTCAGATTGTGACTGGGTGTTGTTCATAACAACTGGGACAGCAGTCTACTTGTGAGGTTCACGTAACAAAGAACGATTTGAGACATCAGAGCGCAGCGAACACATTGCCAACTTTCAGAGGTAAGCCAATATTGGTGGATATTGGTTTAAGGCGTTAAGACCGTAAGATTTTCCCCAAATTCGATCTGGCGAGCCATTTCATTGGAAATTTATGGTTTCGATAGCAAATATTTCGGGTGCCAACGGCATCCAAAGGTACATGAATAGAATGGCAGCGGTGAGTTCAACGCCAATGCAAAGAGGATTCATGCCAATGTTCATAGCGTTCCCGCCTCGAAATTTTGTCAGTCTTAATCAACACGGTTAGGTATATGTTCAAAGTCGTTTTTGTAAGTTCGATCGTGGCCGTGGCCATTTTGCTTGCCTCAACCAACTCCATGAGATCGGTCCAAACCGACTTTGAAGCAGTTGCGGTTACGCCCGTTTCAGCGGAACGCCCAACAAGTGAACGATCCGGCAACCGAGTTTCCGCAAAGGCTTTGCCGTACAAAAAAATCATTGCCATCTCAAAGCAGATCGACCAATTGGTTGAGGCAAAACTGAAAGAGAATTCGCAGAAGCGAAACCCGGAAGTTGACGATGCTACTTTTCTCCGCCGCATTTACCTCGATGTAGTTGGTCGAATTCCAACACTTGAGGAAACGAAAAAGTTCCTGGCGTCGCGCAAGCCAAACAAGAGAGCTTTGTTGATTGACGAGCTGTTGGATTCTTATGGCTATGTCAGCCACCAATTCAACTTTTGGGCCGACCTGCTGCGCATCAAGTCAAACCATCGCAACATTCCCTTACAGCCCTATATCGACTTCGTAAAAGACTCGCTGGAGTCCAACAAACCGTACGATCAGTTTGTCTGCGAGTTGATCGATTCGGGCGGGCCATTGATGGAACGGGATAACGGCGCAGTGGGCTACTACCTGCGTGACCGTCAAATGCCCGAAGACAATATGTCGAACACGATTCGAGTCTTTCTTGGGACGCGATTGGAATGTGCTCAGTGTCACGATCACCCCTTCGATGATTGGACGCAACGTCAGTACTTTGAAATGGTCGCCTTTACCGGTGGCCTGCAGTTCAAGCTAAATGAGTTCGACTCCAAGTATGCAGACGATTTCAAAAGGATCGCAAGAAACAACAAAGAGATGGATTACGAACTTCGTCGTGCCGTTCGCAAAATTGTTGAGCCGATGACTTACGGCGTAGAGGGAACCGGGACTGGAATGACCCGTTTGCCAGAAGAATACATGGGAGATGATGGCGAAGAATATGACATCGTAAAGGCAAAAACGATGTTCGAAGGCAAGTCGCTGGTCAATCCGGAGATTCCCAAACCCAAAAGAGGCAAAAAACCCAAGAAGAACCGTAGGAACCTTGTGCTGGGTGCCAAAGAGATCGATTCGCGTGAGGCATACGCTCAATGGTTGACCGAACCCGAGAATCCACGCTTCACCAAAGTGATGGCGAACCGCTTGTGGAAACAGGCGATGGGCATGGCATTGATCGAGCCCGTTGACGACATGACCAAACACACCAGAGCATCCAATGTCGAGTTGATGGAATACCTGACGAAGACGTTCGAGGATTTGGACTACGACATGAAACAATTCCTTCGTGCCGTTTACAACTCAAGGACTTACCAGTCCCGAGCAATGAATGAAGACGTTCTCGAACCCGAAAAGTTCTGTTTCAACGGACCCGTCGTTCGCCGCATGGCAGCTGAGCAAATCTGGGATTCGTTACTGACCTTAACCATTTCTGATGTCGACCAACGTTTGTTGCTGGACTATAGACCTCCTCGTTACCAGATCGGCAGCGACGGGGGAGATATCTACGAGCAATATGAAAAGCTTCGTGAGTCGAAAGTCTCGGAGATTATTGCCACCGCAGAACGCTATTTGGCGAATCAAGGCAAAGGGAAAAAGCGTCGAATGTCGATGATGGAGGGCGGAAAAAAGTCCGGTGTACAAAACGTACGAGACAAAGTGAAAAAACTGGACAAGGAGATCGCTGAAGCTCGACGGGCGGGCAAAAAAGAAAAGATGTTGTCGCTAATGGAGAAAAAGAACCAGTTTGCGCAGCAGCTAAGACGTGATCCCAAGTTGGCTAGCCGGCTGAATCGAGCCTCGGAAATTCGCTCGCCCGCCAATCAAGGCCACTTTTTGAGAGAGTTCGGTCAGTCCGATCGCGAGACGATTCAAAACTCGGTTTCCGCGCCCGCGGTTACGCAGGCTTTATCGCTGATGAATGGAGTTCTCGATCGAGTCGTAAATAACCCATCAACCGTTTTGATGAAAAACGTGGCCAGCGCAGACGGAGCCGAGGAAGCAGTCGAGACCGTGTTCCTTTCGATGCTTAATCGCAAGCCAACTTCTGGCGAGTTAGCGATCTGGGAACGTGATTTCAAATCAAAACGTAACCACATCGTGTTAAGCGATTTGATCTGGACCTTGGCCAACTCCAACGAATTTATCTTTATCAAGTAAAGGCAATAACCATGAACGAATTTCAAAGGACCAAAGACGCGTTTACCCGTCGAACCTTCGTAACCGGCGCTGCGCAATCTTTGTTGGGGTTGGGTGCGATGCCTTTGTTCGGCTCGTTGGCAAACGCCGCTGTGGCAAATGGTAATCGACCTCGAGCAGGTGCGGCTCAGGCAGTTATTTATATCTACCTTTCCGGAGGGATGAGCCACCTCGATACTTTTGATACCAAGCCAGGTGCTGAAACGCAGGGCCCCGTCGAATCGATCAATACCAGCGCCGACGGTGTACAAATCAGCGAGTACTTTCCGACCCTTGCTAATCACATGGACAAGGTGGCCGTAATAAACTCGATGAATTCGACGCAAGGCGCCCATGAGCAGGGGCGATACTATATGCACACCAGCTACCAAGCGCGGGGGACGATCCGTCATCCTGATATGGGTGCATGGACCGCTTTGCGACTGGGCAAACGAAATTCAGGGATGCCAGCAAATATCAAAATTGGGAATACAAAACCGGGTAACGGATTCTTGGAGGCCAGTTACGGTGCCGTTCCGATAGGAAATCCAAGCGATGGCTTGCAGCACAGCACGTTGCCGAGGTCAGTTGGCGAAGAGCAATTCGCGCTTCGCAAAGAGCGGCTTAAGAAAATGAACCAGGCATTTACTTCCAAGTACGACACGCGCGCTACGCGGGCTAACTCGGAAATGTATGACGAAGCAGTGCGGTTGATGAAAAGTAAAGACCTCGAAGCGTTCGATTTGACTTTGGAAAGTCGAAAAGTTCGTGATTCTTACGGCCAGCATTCGTTTGGCCAAGGTTGTTTGTTGGCGCGTCGGTTGGTCGAGAACGGAGTTCGATTTATCGAAGTGGGCAACGGCGGTTGGGATACGCACGCTAACAATTTTGACCGAGTCGCAGAGAAATCGGCGGTACTTGATCAGAGCTTGGCCGCACTTTTGGATGATCTCAGCTCGCGCGGATTGCTTGAATCGACGCTTGTCGTTGTGGCAACCGAGTTTGGCCGTACGCCAACGATTCAAACAGAGCGAGATAACGGCCGAGGCCACTACCCAGGCGCCTTTAGTTGTTTGCTTGCCGGCGGCGGAATCAAAGGTGGCATCAAGTACGGAAAAACGGACAAGGAGGGACGTGAGGTGATCGAGAATCGAGTGAGCGTCCCCAGCTTTAACGCAACGATCGCACATGCACTGGGAATCGATCTGGAAGAGAAAACGATGTCTCCAACACTTCGCCCGTTCACAGTCGCCGACAAAGGCAAGCCGATTCTGGATCTGTTCGCGTAAAAGGCCTAGGTCACAGTCACTATAGACTGCAAATGGAAACCCGACGCGTTAGCGAGGAACCGTTGGGCTTCGCGGGCCTGTTATCAGTGTTTATCGGTGTCCATCTGTGGTTCTAAAGCCCATGAGCAATACCAGGTCGCCCTCGCCTACGCCACGGGTTACCATGCCATACGCTTTCGCGTCTAAATGGAAACCCGATGCGTTAACGAGTGGCCTCGACGCACGAAAGATGTATTCCTTCCCCTGATTTTGATTCCCGTCGCGATTTTTTGTCGAGCACGCTTTTACTGATAAGATGAATGCTGAACGGCAATTGGGAGAGCGGAAATGTCAGAGAAAAACCTTTCGGCGGTGGTAAAACTCAAAACCAGGATTGATGAGCGCTAATTTGCGGCGGCGTACCCTTTCAGGGAACCGTTTCTGCTAGAATACCTAGCTGACGGCGGCCATTAATCAGGTCGTTCAAAACATAACCACCCGAAAGACGATAGATATGGCAAAGTTAAACTCAACCTCTCTCCCATCCAGCATGCGAGCCTTGCTTGCTCTTATGATTCTAAGTTTGTTTGGCAGTTATGCGTCGGCTCAAGTCGACGTCCAAGAAGAACCACCAGCCGTAGAGCTCTCACCCGCAGCCCAAAAAATGGTCGGCTCCTGGAAGCTCAATGTGGACAAATCGAAAGAGCATATGCCTGCGGAGGTCTTCGAAATGATGAAGGAAATGACCAAGGAGGGTGGCGTTACTATGATTTTCGGCACCGATGGCAAATATAGCTTACAAGTGGCAGGGGTTCTCCGCGAAGAGGAACGGGACTATACCGTCACTGCGGTAGAAGACGCGGAAGAACCGCACTACGTAATCACTGTGGACTCAGAGCGCAGAATGCTCGAAGCCAAAGCGTATTTCGTCGACGAGAACACGATCAAATTCGTACCTGAAGACGAAGACGCAGTAATCATGGACCGAGTCGTCGAAGAAGAGCCCGAAGCCGACGAGTAGAAAAGCTCCAGCGACAAACAGAGGTGAATCCGCAATCAGAGCGGGCCGACGGTTTGATCATCGGCAATAGAAAGTCGGTGGGATCGCAGCGGTCGGATATTCAGACGGGCAAACGATTTTTAAACTCAGCCGATTCAACGAACGAGTAATCTTTGGCCAGCAATTGATCTAACTCGGCTTGTGTGATGGGAACCACCCATAACAGCCTGACCGGATCTTCGCGATAGGAGCACAGCGGGTTCGGATCACCCCAGAAGATTACAAACGGCGTTTCGCCATCGGTTGCCTGGACTTTGAATTCGCAACTATGCATGTGTCCAAACCAGGTAAACGATTCCCACGGCTTTTTTGCGATCGCGCTGATTCGTTGACCTATCTCTTCGATTTTTTCCGGATCAAGATTTGAGCTGTCCAGTTGGAATGCCAATTCCACCCGCCGTGACTGGCTGGGATTCTCAACATACATTTCGACGTTGGGTTGCGGAACAAGGGACATGCCTACCGTCGCGAACGTGGTTGTTCCGTTGGATTCCATTTGGATCAAGCCGCGCGGGGGGAACTGTTCGTTGTCGATCACCCAATATTTGACTTCTGCTCCAAACCGGTTTTTGTGCGACTGCAGAATTTCGGATTGAAGCGTTGCAAACGGATTGCCGTCACGGAACCCGCGCCAAAACTCACGCGCGTGTTCGATTCTTCGCAAGAGTGCGGTTTCGGTAGGAATCGGCCAAGCAACAATCGTTTCGGCGATGCTGTCTCGAGCGTAGCCATGAAATTCGGAAGCTCCGCTCCAGGGTGGGATGATTCCAAGGACTTCGCCTCGTTCCAGAACCGCGGCTCCGTTTCCTTCTTCGAACCAGACGATTTCTAAATCGGATTCCTGTGGAATTTCGCGACCGGCTGGATGCGTACAGTGGATGCGTGGGACGAGGGGAGGGCGGCCTTGTCTGAGGTCGGCTTCGCTCATCACGAGCGGCCCTTCGACCAGATTGCCCAACCAGCACGACCGCATCCCAAAACTATTTTGACTGGCGAGATAAAAGTAAACCGTCCGGTCGTCGTGTTCTACGATCGCATCGATATTGCCATACGGCGAGCGTTCAAAAAGGACAACTTGTGGTTCCGAGGAGCCAGAATTCATGAAACGACTTTGGCGGGTTGAAGCGAACTGTCAAAACTATGACGTTACAATTTAGCTGCTTGTTTGGCGCACGCCATGGCTGTTGGATCTTTGACAAAGTGTGAGTGAAAAAGTCAAAATTTTCTGGCAGCCACAGGCCAGATATTGTTGTATGGAGCTTGCTTCCTCATCCTGCCAAGCGGTGCAATCGGAATCTCGACAGGAGCGTTTGGGCTTGGTTTTTACGGCATTTCTCCAGCTGATTGTTTTTCGCGTGCTATCCTTTGGTGCCTTCGGATTCCAAAAAAGATTTGGATTGACCGAAGGTGTCCCAGCCATCCTCGATAACAAAAGTGCTGAGGCATTAACCGCCTTTGTAATTCACAACAGCACTTTTTACAGGAAACTTTGAGATATGCCTAAGTTCTACGTTCAAACTGGATCGCTTTCAAAAATCGTAGTCGCTGAAGACGCAAAAGGCGCCGCATTGGCGACGATTCATAATGTTCTAAGCGATGCAATTGACAAAGATCAGCGAATTTCCACAACATTGGAAATCGTGGACCAAGACGAGGTTGCTGACATTTGCGAGCAGTTCAACGACCAAGTGCTCGTTAGTGAAATCGGGTTCGGCCGCTCTGAAGCCGGTTTGTTCAGCGTTGATGAAATTATCCAACACTGGCATCAATTGATGATTGCGATCGAAAATATGATCAAGCGATTGGCATAAATCGTCGCATCGCGAGACCGTAAAAAATCATTGGCTCAGAGGCGTGCTACTTTGAGAAGCGGTGTACTAGTCACCCACACCGATTTCTTCGTTGTACAACTGCATCATCAACTCAGCCTCACGGGTTTCGTGGCTTTCCAACGCGTGAAGGAATTGATCAAACCCCTGGATCACATTGTCCATCGTTGTTTCGTAGTTGCACTCTCGGTAAAGAACTTGTTCCGCAAGATCGACGATCTCGTTGAGTTGCAAAAATAGTTTTTGGTGCTCGTTGCGAACCGCTTCGGCTTTTCGACCGATCGAAGGATTAGACAGACGAGCGTTCTGGAAATAGCCAAAAAACTCTTCCAGTGCAAAATGGGTTTCCAATTCGTCTTGTAAACCGATCAAGACATCGACAGCGGTGCGTGGATCGGGAGACGTATTGTCGCTCAGTTCGATCGCAGTGCGAGACAACACCTCTTTGAACTGAACGTTGTCTTCTTTGATGTCCTGAAGAAAAGCAACATTGATCGTAACACCTGTGGCACGTGCGCCACTTTGGCGGAACTCAGATTCGGTTAACCATGTACTCATGACGATCTCCACACACGTAAAGGTTGTATAAGTGGCTTTTCGATAGCCGGGCTTTTTAGTTATCTTCCATTTCGCAGTTGATTCTCTTGAAAGTTAAAACTCGTTAGGATCAGTTGGTTAAGTATTGAGCCATCGGATATAGAATTGATCAAACTCGGCGGCAAAACCGTTTGACTCTGATCAGTTTCGATTGGATCCATTGAGTGAACACCTAGATTGAGTATAAGAGTTCCTGATCGGCTTTCCAAACTTTTGAAAATAAAATCACATGCCAAAGTTCGAAACAAAGAAAAGAAAGTTGGGACCTTACGGGCCTTGGGTCATTAACAGTACGGAGACCGTTTACGGCGATCCGTTCGTCGAAGTCCAAGTCGATCAAGTGGTTAGACCCGATCAGCAAAACGGCCAGCACGTTGTTGTGTTCATTAAACCGGGCGTTTGTGTTTTGCCAGTCGATGATGAAAAAAACGTTTATCTGACCAACGAGTTTCACTATGCAATTGGTCGAGAATCGGTCGAAGGCGTGAGTGGCGGTATCGAATCGGGAATCGACAAAAGCCCACTGGAAACCGCGCAACGCGAACTGGCAGAGGAACTTGGGTTGGCCGCGGAAAACTGGCAGCACCTGACCACGGTTGATCCGTTTACGACTCCCATGGCTTCTCCTACCGCGCTATATGTTGCGACCGGACTTAGCGAAGTTCCCCGATCGCCCGAAGGAACCGAACTGATTCAGCGAGTCAAAATTCCGCTAGTTTTGGCCAAGCAGAAGGTCGTTTCTGGCGAAATTACTCACGCACCCACGTGCATTTTGTTGCTGTTGGCGGCCGACCAATTAGACTCACTGTTGTAATTCGCATGTCTGAACGGTAGCTTTCTCCTCTAAATTGTTACCGATTTCTATTCCGATACCCTCTAAGTCAAATCTACCTAACGCAAACTGGAAAAGGCAATCTGGCTCTATGACCGAACGATCGAAATATCAACAGAACGTAATCAAGAACTACTACGAGAACCGCGAGAACATTTCGATTCAACGCTGCCAGGAGTTGGTTACCGAGCTCTATCTGAGCGAAGGCAAAAAGCGAGAAAAGCACTGGAAGAGCCTCGCATTGCACTTGGCCAAATTGGAAGTCAAGCAAGCTACGATTGATCACTTGGTCGCTCAGGACGATCCCAAAGTCATTGCAGAATTCGTTCAAAACCTCGCATCGTAAGTCGTGCTTTGTGGGCCCGCTGACCCGCTAAACGCTAGCAAATTAACTCTCTTGGTTTACACCATCCAGCACTGCTAGACTCCCGCCTCTTTTCTCCCACGTTGAGTCGAGTGAGTGGTTGCCATGGCAGGTCAGCGGTTAGTTTTTGCAAGCGTGCTCAGCCGTATCGTTTTGGGTTGCGCCTTTATAATAGTGGCGCGACCAGTTTGCGCCCAACCGACTCAGGAAGAGATTCCACGAACGTGGTTAACCGATGTCGAACTCACCGACGTCTTCTTTTTCAACGAGCAAATGGGTTGGGCGGTAGGTGAACACGGCACGATTCTCAAAACAACCGACGGCGGAACGAACTGGAGCCACACGGCCAATCTAAAACAAGTTGCCGAGAAAGATTTGGCTCTGACAGCCGACATGGCAAAAGTCCTGGGTCAAATGCGACGGCGGATCGGCGATAACGCAGCCCCCCGCACTCGTGCGGTTCCGACGGGGATCAATTTTCGATTCGAGTCGGTCCATTTCGCTGACGAAAATAACGGCTTGGTTGTAGGCGGTTACGACATTCCCTATGTGGATCGCAGCCGGGCTGTTGTGATGAAAACAACAGACGGTGGTTTGAGCTGGAAAGTAATCCAGGGCTTAGTCATCCCTCGCCTTGCAAAAGTTCACATGGACAATCCGTTTGATGTCCAAGCGTTCGGTGCCAGCGGCAACCTGTTTCCGCTTGGTGTTTATCAAAGTACCAATGGTGGAAAAAGTTGGTCGAGCCAAAGCAGCAACAAAGGGAGAGTGGACTTTCTTGACGCAGACCAGACTGCAGATTCGGTCGTCGCGGTCGATTCGCAAGGTAAAATCCAGGTCGTTACCGAAGATTCATCTACTCTGGCAATCGTGAACTCAAAATCCAAAGCTCCCATTCGCGCGGTCGAAATGGTGGATGGGAAATACGGTTGGGCGGTTGGTCATGAAGGCCAGCTCTTGCAGACGATGGATGGCGGATTCAACTGGAATGGCTACTATCCGAAAGAGTTAGGCTTCCAGGCTCAATTTGATTTTTCAGCCGTCACTAGCGCCCATGGCAAACTTTGGGTAGCAGGAAATCCAGGGACGTATATTCTGTCGTTGGACCTGAAAACAGGAGCGGTTCAAAAGCACCGCACGCCGAAGACCAGCCATATCAACGCGATCACGTTTGCTTCGCCCGACAAAGGCTGGGCGGTAGGAAGTGATGGAACGATCCTGGCGACGAACAACGGCGGTGAGACTTGGCAATTACAACGTTCTGGTACGCATCGAGTCGCCTTGCTGGCCGTCTCACTGGACTCGCTCGAATTTCCCGTTAACGTTTTGACTCAGTATTCAAATGAAAGCAATCTTTCGACTGCTACGGTCCATTTGGATTTTGGTTCTGATCAGAACCCCGGTGTGAGATCCAGCGCAAATCATGTTGCTTCGGTTCAGCGAATGCAGCAAGCGGCCAGTCGACTAGGCTGCAACAAATTCGAGATTCTTTATCCAGCTGCTCCTGACGCCCAAACGGCACATGCCAATGCAGTTCGTTTGTTGGCTCGTACGATCCGAAGCTTGCGGCCCAATGCGGTTGTTTGCGAATCCGACTCGATGCGATTACCGGATGGAAGCTACCTCGATGCGCAAGAACTGCTGGATGCTGCGATTCGTGCGGCAAACGATCGGTATCAGTACTCCGACCAACTGTTGGAAATGGGACTGGCTCCCTGGAAAGTTGATCGGTTGGCGACGTACGAATCGTCCGGGACCGGTGGATTGAAACTGAACACCGATCGTTTTCTACCTCAGGTAGGCTACGCTATCCAAGACGCGGCCGCGATCAGTGCTGGTCTTGTGGGCATGCCGATTTGCCAGTCACAGGCGATGACATTTCGTGTCAAGCAATATTCCACCGCTCGTGACTTTCAGGGAATCGACTTACTCGCCGGGCTAAGAGAGTTGGGGCGACAGATCCCGGAGCGAGATGATGCGAAAAGCCGACGTGGGAATCTACAAATCATGCAACGTACCATACAGAAGCGAAAAGAGCTGAACGAGCTGATGACTTGGCGCGATACCAGCCCGCAATCGTTATTGGTTTGGCGTCAACATTTGAATGCCGCAACAAACGGACTGAATTCGGATCTGGCCGGCGTGTGGATGGTTGACTTAGGTAATCAATATATGCAATCGGGACAGTTTGAGATGGCCGCGTTTACGTTCAACCAGTTGATTGAGCGTTTTCCAAACCATCCGTTTTCCACCTCTGCAATATTGTGGCTTGCGCAGTACCATTCCAGTGATGAAATGCTTGCCCGGCGAATCTACCAACCGACAGGTGTGGAATCGAAAGAGGGGCATGATGATTCAATCATCCACGCCCAACAGGTCCAAGCTGCCAGTTTCAACGTGACTCCGCAATCGTTCCAAGCCGACGGTATGCAGCTTACTGTTTGGGTGCCGGATACGATTAAAAATGAGTTTGACAACGGCCGGGGGCAGAACGCGCCGCCCGTTGATCCGTTAACCCAATCGCTGAAAACTACGAGTGCGATTATTACCCGCCTCCGTGCTCGTGATCCTGATTTTGCCCGTGATCAGAATGTGCGATTTTTAGAAGCCAAATTGACCGGACGGCTTCAGGCAGAGCAACTGGGCGATAATCAGTTCCGCCAACTAATTCAGGATGCCAAACCAAACGATCCGGTGTTCGTCGCCAGCAGCCGGGAGATTCGACTTACCAAAGCGGTAGAGACACCATTGGAAAGTCCGATTACGGGGAAGATTAAAACACGCCCCAAACTGGACGGGGTTTTGGATGATGATTGTTGGAACGCAATGTTTGCAAACAGCCAAATGCAGCTGATCAAGATGACTCCACCGGGCAATGATGCTCAGGCCAAGACCGACGTTGTTCTGTTTGGATACGATGACGACTTTTTTTACGTCGCCGCGCGTTGTAACAAGCTTACTCGTCATCACTATCGAGAATCTCAAGCGGCTCGGGCCCGTGATGCCCAGATTCAAAATGAAGATCGTATCGAGATCGTTATCGATACGGATCGGGACTACGCGAGCTTTTTACACTTCGAAGTCGATCATCGCGGGTGGTGCCGAGATGGTACTAACGCTAGCCAGGGGTGGGACCCCGAGTGGTTCGTTGCTCAAAACTCGGACGAGAAATCGTGGACGATCGAACTAGCGATCCCGATCCAGCAAATGACCGCCTCGGAAACGGTCGGTCAGACGGCGTGGGCAGTTTCGTTGGCTCGTCGAGTCGGACGCAAATCGCCCAATCTCTGGAATACGCCTGCTCTCGATTTGGAGAATCAGCAGATTGGGCTGCACCAAGTTTCAGAGCTCCAATCCAATAGCTTTCAATTGTTGCAGTTTGAGTCACCTGTTACTGTGGGAGAAGAGCTCGCTAAGTAGGTTGGGCTTTCCAAATCTGTGACCGTTTTGGTGCACAGAATGGTTTGCGGAACAGGTTACTAAAAGTCTTGCTAGCGAATTCCTTCATCATTTTAGCCTCGCCTTGATTCGGCTGATCGTTATCTTTACAAAAGCGATTGAAAAATGTTCAAACCGTCATCGCGGTCGTTGCAAACCATTTGTAAAAACAAACGGGAAATCACAACAACCGATCGACGGACAAGAGTTTTAAGACTTCGGCACACCAAGTGCTTAAAGTCCACGACAGTCGCCATGGATGTGCGGCTTAAAAAATTTAGACTGCAATCCAAAAATGATTCGTCAAGGAGGACGAGATGAATTCAAAGTTAACCGTCACGATTGTTGCTGCGATTTTCGTAGCCTGTTTTTCTCAAACCGCGACCGCTCAAAATGATGGAGGCATCGTTGCTGTTCTTGATGTTGCCAAAGTCTTTGAAATGAACCCTTGGTTCAAGCAGCAGATGGAAGCGATCAAGGCACAAGCTGACCTTCTTAAAGAACAGATCCAAACTGAGCAGACGGCGATTCAAGAAGCGGCTCAAGCCGTATTGAAAATCGAAGTCGGTGAAAGCCGTAACCAACAGGAATCTGCAATTGAGCAACGTCAGGCTGCGTTGCGAACAAAAGCACGCCAGTTGGAAATGGACCTGCTGAAGCAAGAAGCTAAAATTTATCACCAAACGTACGAGCAAATGCAAGCGGTCGTGGCCAAGCTTGCCGGCGAATTCGGAATCTCATTGGTAATGCGATTCGATAGCTCGCCTATCAACCCGGAAAACCGAGCCGAAGTGATCAAAGGCGTAAACCGCACAGTGGTTTTTCATGACCATCTCGATCTTACCAGCAAAGTGATCGAGGCGATGGGTGGAAACACCAACACAGCGGGCTTGGACACGACGCACAAACGTTGATCTTGAAAGTTGCCTACGCAGGTAAAATTGCGTTGCCCAATTGAAAATTTGAAATGCCGACACTGCGAAGTGTCGGCATTTTTTGTTGGCTGTTTACCAGTTTGGCATTCTTGCTGACAAGATTCTTAGGTTCTCGCCTGAAGTTGGTACGGGCATGGAGCTTCTGATAAACTGTCTGGTGAAAGAGCACCGCAAAAGATCTTGACCACAACAGTTGCATGAAATTTTCTACTCTTCGTTTCACACATTGCATGTTTGCATCAGCCATGGTTTTCGGACTTGCTGGCGGACTCTTTTCACAGCAAGCGTCTGATGTTGTTTCTGAGCTGAAATTTGATGAGATCGAGTCGTTTGTTGAAAACAACTGTCTGGAATGCCACTCGGAAAGCGAGGCAGCCGGTCAGCTCAATTTGGAAGCACTTCAGTTTTCTGATCGAGCCGTTGAGCACGATAGTTTTGACACCGCGGCGTGGGAATCGATGCTTCGCCGAATCGCGGGGCGGCAGATGCCACCGCCTGACGCAAGCCGACCGGACGAATCAGAATATAAGCAAATCGTAAAAGCGATTTCTGATGTGCTTGAGCGTCGCGCGGTTTCAAAGCCCAAGATCGGTCGTGTAGGAACCCTTCGCCGACTAACACGCACCGAATATCAAAACGCGATCCGTGATTTGCTGGGCGTTCAAATCGACGCGGCTGAGTTTTTGCCGCAAGACGAATCGAGCCACGGTTTCGACAATATCACGGTCGAGGAACTGACGCCCAGCAGTTTGAGCCAGTATATAACTGCGGCTCAGAAGATCAGCCGCGCTTCAATCGGCGGCGGGGGCAATGGCCCGGTTGGGGTTACGATTCGTGTACCCGCCGACCGGACTCAGGAACAGCACGTGGAGGGGCTTCCGCTTGGAACCCGCGGAGGCATTTTGCTTAATCATCATTTTCCACAGACGGGTCAGTATGAGATTGAGTTGAAACTGGCAAGGGACCGGGACGAAAAGATCGAAGGGTTAAATCGAAAACACAACATCGATGTTCTTTTGGACAAAGCACGAATACACCGGTTCACCGTTGCACCTCCCAAGGGCGGAAAGGACTTTACGCACGCCGATTCTCATCTAAACACAAGGATCAAGGTCGAAGCGGGTACGAGAGCCTTGGGGATCACTTTCCCGAAAATTTCCTCTGCTTTAATCGAGAACAAACGGGAACCGTTCGATGCAACCTACAATCGCCATCGACACCCACGCCAAACACCGGCGCTCTATCAGGTTTCGATTGTGGGCCCATTCGATTCCGAAGGGCCAGGCAAGACGGTTTGCCGCCAGTCGATTTTCGCTGGCTTGGATCCGGTCGAAGACTCTGGACGTGATCGCGCGATCGAGATCGTTTCTCGATTGGCCAGACGAGCCTTTCGACGCCCGATCAACGAAGATGACTTGGTCACTCCGATGAAGTTTTTTGACGAGGGGTTTGAGGAAGCCGGTGGCGGCGCGAAAGGGTTTGAGCAGGGCGTGCAGTCGGCGATCACCTCGCTGTTAGTGAATCCCAACTTTCTCTTTCGCATCGAAACGCAAATACCGGACGGGAAAGTTAATCCCCTGACGAGTGTTGAAGTTGCATCGCGGCTTTCGTTTTTTCTTTGGAGTAGTATTCCGGATGACGAGTTATTGGAGCTTGCCGAACAGGATCGTTTGCAAGACGAAGCTGTCTTGCAGAAACAAGTCAAACGAATGTTGGCCGACCCAAAATCCAAATCCCTGGTAAACAATTTTGCCTCGCAGTGGCTTTATCTGCGAAACCTGGATTCGATCACTCCCGACTTGAGACGTTTTCCCGACTTCGATGACAACCTTCGCCAGGCGTTTCGCCAGGAGACCGAGTTGCTGTTCAACGACATTCTGCGGAACGATCGCAGTGTGTTGAACTTGATCCAGTCGGACTACACCTATCTCAATGCTCGCTTGGCCCATCACTACGAAATTCCGAATGTGTCTGGTAGTGAGTTTCGCCGAGTGGACTTAGCCAGTGATTCGCTACGGGGCGGCATTCTGCGTCACGGCAGCATTTTGATGGTGACTTCTTATGCGACTCGGACCTCTCCGACGATCCGGGGCAATTGGGTGTTAGAGAACCTGGTTGGAACGCCAGCGCCGCCTCCTCCTCCGGACGTGCCCAATCTCAAGGAGAATACAACGTTGGATATTTCTTCGGTTCGCGAGCGATTGGCCTTGCATCGAGAGAATCCAAACTGCGCAAGCTGTCACGATAGAATCGACCCGATCGGATTTTCTTTGGAGAACTTCGACGCGGTCGGCCGATGGCGAGAAATAGAAGATGTTTTAAAAGTTGATTCCCAAGGCGTTTTGCCGGACGGAACAGAAATTAATTCGATTGATGAATTGGAGCGCGGTATACTAAAGCGTCCCGAAGAGTTCGTGCAAACGATGTCGGAAAAGCTTATGACGTTTGCATTGGGCCGCGCGATGGAACCAGAAGATGGACCCGCTGTCCGTCGTATTGTTCAAAACGCAAAACAAGATGAATTCCGGTTTTCGGCGGTGATCACTGGCATCGTTTTGAGTCGCCCGTTCAGAAATCGAGGGCCGGCCGCAGAGGTCGATGCTAAAAATTAGGTTGGCAAAGGAAGGATAGACGAGCGATGAAGATTCGAAAAAGAGCGATCTCCCGACGTACACTTCTTAGAGGCGCGGGAGCCGCCGTCGCACTTCCACTTTTGGATGCGATGATTCCAGCGTTGACCGCCAGCGCAGCCACGGTTGCCGCTCCTGAGCATTTAAAGCGGATTGGGTATATCTACATGCCGATGGGCTTCAATCCAACGAAATGGAAGCCCAAGGGTGAACGGCTGGAGAAACTGCCGTACAGTCTTTCTTCTTTGGAACCAGTCAAAGGAAAAGTTACCGTCGTTTCCAATATGGATTTGAAAAACGCCTACCCGGGTTCACACGCAACTTCCAACTCGGCGTTTTTAAGTGCTGCTCGCGCAAAGCGAACTGAAAGTACCGACTATTACAACGGGACAACGGTAGACCAGATCGCGGCACAGCACATTGGGCAATCGACGCAGTTGCCTTCTCTGGAACTGTCGATGGACATGCTGTCGACCGTAGGACAGTGCGACAACGGTTATGCTTGTGTATATCAGAACAACCTTTCCTGGGCTTCGCCGACCCAGCCGCTACCCTCCGAGGCCCATCCGCGTCTTGTGTTTGAAAAGATGTTTGGCGAAGGCGGAACTCCTGAACAGCGAAGGCAAGCGCTTTTGAAACGGGCCAGCTTGCTCGATTCGATTACGGTCGAAGTCAAACGGCTCAAGAACAAAGTGGGTGCGAGCGATCGCAACAAGATCGAAAGCTACTTGCAGAACATTCGTGAAGTCGAGCGTCGAATTCAAACGGCCGAGCGAAAGGTAGATGACAATCCGTTGCCCGATTTGGACCGGCCGGTTGGCGTACCTGCTGCCTACGCAGACCATGCTCGTTTGATGTTTGATCTCCAGCTACTTGCGTTCCAGGGCGACATTACGAAAGTCGTTAGTTTTCAGTTGGCGCGTGAGGCCAGCAATCGAACTTATCCGGAAATTGGTGTGCCCGATCCACACCATCCAATTTCACATCACGGAAACGATCCTGAGAAGCTTGAGAAAGTCGCCAAGATCAATCGTTTTCACGTTTCTCTTTTCGCAGAATTTCTGGAACGCATGGACCAGATTCCGGAAGCGAATGGGACGCTGCTGGACCACTCGCTTTACATGTACGGAAGCGGAATGGGTGATCCCCATAAGCATGATCATTCTGATTTGCCAATCGTGGTTGCCGGCGGTGGTGCGGGGCAGATGTTGGGTGGCAGGCACATTCAGTTTAAGGACCCAACTCCGCTATCGAATCTACATCTGACTTTACTGAACAAAGTTGGAGTTCCATTGGAGACGTTCTCGGATAGCACGGGAACGGTCGAAGAGTTGTTTGATCCGGTCAATCTCTGATGTTTCTACGACCCGTTTGAGATTGAGCATGTCGCGCACAACGTCTTTGATTTTCACATCTCTTTTGATGGCAATACTGGTTGGTTCAAGCCTTTGTTGCGAGCTTTGCGCGCAGGAAGCTTTGCTTGCTGACTTGGCCGAAGCCGGGCGCTGGAATGAATTGCAAGTTCGGCTAGGTGGCAAAACAGACGATGGCAAAACGGACGGGCTTGAACAGCAAGTCAATCAGGCGCAAGCCGATGGAATGACCGTGCTGCATTGGGCTGCCTTTAAGAATCGCTCGACGATCGTCCGGCAGCTTTTAGAAAGCGGTGCCAAAGTCGATGCCCGAACCATTTATGATATTACGGCTTTGAGTATTGCCGCAGAACGAGGTTTCGCCGATTCGGTTGAGGTCCTGGTCGAATTCAAGGCAGATGTTGAAGCAAAACGACTCGGCAGCGAAACTCCTTTGATGCTGGCCGCTCGCAACGGAGATCTTCGCACGGTGAACTCGCTGATCAAAGCTGGTGCCGAAGTCAACGAAAAAGAGCCCAAAGGGCAGACGGCACTGATGTGGGCTGCCGCAGCTGGAAATGCGGATGCGGTCGATGCCTTGGTCAACGCCGATGCGAATATTGATGAGAGACTTAAGAAGACTGGCTTTACCGCGTTCCTGTTTGCCGCTCGCAACGGACACGCAGATGTCGTTTCACGGCTGTTGCAAGCCGGTGCGGACATCAACTCGACTACGAAGATTGCCAAGACGCGTGGTCGGGATCCTCGAAATAAGATGTCAGCATTGATGTTGGCTATCGAAAGTGGTCATCTCGAGTTGGCATTGCAGTTGGTCGAAGCAGGGGCTGACCCCAATGACCAAAGTAGCGGTATGGCACCGTTGCATGCGATTGTTTGGGTCCGCAAGACAAACGTCGGCGACGGAATTTCAGGTGACCCACCACCCAGAATCGCAGGTGAGACGAGCACTGAAGATTTCGTTCGCCAGCTGGTTGATGCTGGTGCAGATGTGAACTTGTCCATCAATTCGGGCAAGGCAGGAAAGGCCAAGCTCAATCCCAAAGGAACGACTCCTTTTTTGCTCGCCTCCAGTACCGCAGACGTTCCCTTGATGGAATTGCTTATAGAATTGGGAGCGGATCCAACGATCAACAACGCAGACAACTGCACAGCATTCATGGCAGCGGCAGGTGTTGGTGTGACCGCAGTCGGAGAAGAGCCCGGAACCGAAGCGGAAGTATGCCGAGCACTGCGTTTGTTGGCCGAGCTGGGTTTTGATCCGAATCACGTTGACGAGAACGGCGAAACCGCCATGCACGGTGCAGCCTATCGGGATTTTCCTCTGGCGGCTGGTTTGCTTGCGGAGTTGGGGGCCGATCCTGAAGTTTGGAATAAAAGGAACCGGCACGGTTGGACACCACGCGATATCGCGAGGGGTAAGCGTCCGGGCAGTGTTAAACCTTCAGAAGAAATGCTCGCGGCGATCGATCTGTTACTTGCCGAAGTTGAAGAGTAGCTGATCGCAATCAGCTGGTTCGTTTGATTATAAACACGACGTCTTCGACTTCTTCGTCAAGTT
>CAZDBA010000049.1:0-30067 GCA_964503615.1 uncultured Pirellulaceae bacterium | reverse complement strand
AGATGCTGATCGCCACTCAGCACCCGACGATCGCGGTTTCCGTTGATGATCGCGAAGTCACTTTGACCTTTGAAGATCGTCGCTGGGTCTTTCCCCGGACCGATTGTGTGTTGTTGCCCATTGCCAATACGACTGCCGAATTGGTCGCTGGCTATCTGTGCGATTCTCTGATCGATTCTGGAATTCTACCGGAGAACCTTTCCGAGGTGGTTCTGAAGGTTGATGAAAACGAGGGCCAATGGGGCGAATGCCGAGTTTCGTTGTAAGGAATGCTGCGCCCCGTCTGTCATAAGCCGGTATTGGATACCCTGACGGTTGGATTGGATTCTTGACGGTTGGGTTGGAGTGAAGGTGTAAAGCGGATTCGCGTAACGTTACGTATTTCTTAACTTGTTGACCAACTTGCATTTTTGATCATGAAGCTGTTGTTCCAGCCCGACAGGGTAGTTGTGAGGGAAGTCTAATCGCAAAATCGACTCGTGAAACATTTTCAATTGGTTCTTTGCCCGCGCCTGGATCTCGGGCAACGTGGGAGACTGGTAAACTGCTTTGCCTGATCGAACGATAGGCTCCAACAGGTCTTTGAATTTAAATTCCTTGCCGTGCTTTCTTTTTCGCGATGGATCAAGCGGGTCCACGATCACGCATTCTTCTGGCAGCTCGATCAATTCGTTGTAGACCATATCGGCTCGCGCCACTTTGTCATCAAAGAACCTTCGGACCTGTAAAATGCCAGGCGTCGAAACTTTGATCAGTTGCTCAGACAATTTGACTTTCGGAAGCCACTTTCCGTTGGTGTCTTTTAATGCTCCAAGCTTGTAGACTCCGCCCAACGCCGGTTGGTCGAATGCGGTGGCAAGCTTGGTACCCACGCCCCACATTGCGATCTTTGCGCCTTGGCGTTTCAAACTTTCGATCAAATGCTCGTCCAAGTCGTTGCTGGCGACGATGGTGGCGTTGGGAAATCCGGCTTCGTCCAGCAACTTTCGCGCTTCGATGCTCAGGAACGCCAGGTCGCCTGAGTCCAAACGGATTCCAACCATCTCGTGACCGGCGGCCCTCAGTTGGTTGCCGACAGTGATCGCTTTCTTTACACCTTCGAGTGTGTCAAACGTATCGACAAGGAACACGCAGTTGTTCGGTAAAGCGGCCGCATAGTTCTCGAACGATGTCATCTCGTCCGAAAACGACATCACCCAGCTATGTGCATGAGTGCCTTTGACCGGAAGCCCCAATAGTTTGCCCGCCAGCACGTTTGAGGTCGCCGAGGCTCCACCGATAAATGCGGCTCGACTGGCGGTCAATGCTCCATCCACTCCCTGGGCTCGCCGCAAACCGAATTCAAGTACAGGGTCATCCCCAGCCGAGCGGCAAATTCGAGCTGACTTGGACGCAATCAAGGTTTGAAAGTTGATAATGTTTAGCAGCGCGGTTTCCAACAACTGGGCTTGAAGGATCGGCCCCTGAACTCGCAGTATTGGCTCATGCGGAAACACGACCGTTCCCTCTGGTACGGCTTGGACATCGACGCTCAGTTTCAGCTGGCCAAGGTATTCCAGAAACTCCGGTTCAAAAAGCGGCTTGCCATCGTTGCCCTCAATCGAGCTTAAATAGGTAAGGTCCGATTCATCGAAGCCAAACCGTTCTATGAATTCGATCGCCGTTTCCAAACCGGCCGCGATGGTATAGCCGCCTTTGAACGGATTCTTGCGAAAGAATAAATGAAACACGCTCTCTTGCTCGGCCTTGCCTTGCTTCCAATACCCGTAAGCCATTGTGATTTGGTAAAGATCGGTCAAAAGGGTCAGAGACGAGCTGTACAATTTTTCGATTGTCATAGGGCTGGAAATCATTCGAAAGTGAAAACTATGAAGAAAATCATACTGCTTATCCTGCTGAGGCTTGCGTTCTACGGGAATTATTAATTACACCCTGAATCGGCAAACATTCGCCAACAGTAGCATGGCACGATGGGAGAATTCAACTGGTCACGGGGATGTCGGGGATCCATGCTAAGCCACGGAGGCTAGGGGGCCCTGCCAAATCGCATCCGGGAATATCGCAACCACCAGATTCTGGCTCGGCAGGAGCCTTGCCCTTGCCGAATCAAATGCCGTGGCGAGTTCGAAACGGCCTCGCCACTTCCAGCGCCCATTGAACTCGGTCACTTGCCTATCTTCGCCGAACTCACATCTCTTCACTTTTTGGGTTGTTTTTCGATGTAAACGACCTGTTTTTGGAGATTCTTCTAAAGTCACACAAAGGTGGACAGCTGGACAATGTGAATCGAATCGGTGCACAAACTTTATGCATCATTCTTGTGCACGGTTTTTATGCACGCGTGCACGGCGGATTTGCAAAAGTGTGGAATTGACGTAAGTGCTTGCAGATTAATGCCATTACATCACTCGTTTGACTGCACTCAAAAGATTGAACAACGGTCGCTTACGAAGGGCGTCCATAGTCAACGAAATGCACACGCTTTCTCACTTTGTGAAAGGAATCTCAAATGAACGATATTATGATCCAGACCGAGGACTTCGCGGCACGATGTCAAAAAGTCCTCCAAGTCGCCCGCCAGCTGTTCCAGGGGAACCCAGACTGGGTAACCTTCTTCCGCGAGGTTTTGGGCGTCAGCGGAGCTGCCCGCAGCGTTTTCCCAACCCAAGCCGAATTCATTAATTTCGAGCGGACCACCGAATACGCCGAAATTCAGAAAATGGTAAATGGACTGCGTGGACGGAAGATTCCTGGTAATAGCAGTAATGAAGCAACTCGCGTCATCACCGTCCGCTTGCCTGAAAGCTTGCATGAGGCATTGAAGGCAGAGGCCAGCGACCACAACACCAGCATGAACAAGCTGTGCATCTCTAAACTGCTGCAAGTTCTTCTGGAAGGCACTAAGCCATCTGGATCGGCGGCCTCAAAGCGAAATTCGGCTCCTGCGCCTCAGCCCAAGCCAGCACCGACGATCAATACCGCACCGGCGAGTTTTCGGTCAACCTATACTCCTCCGCCTACACCACCCAGTCAGCCAAATCAAAATCCACCAAACCGATTTGGGCAATAAGGTCGTAGGAGTACCGAGACCAACCAATCCTGCCATGGTTTACGCCAAAGCCGATATCGAAGTCGATATCTAGCCGGGTTCGGGAATTGTGAAAACGATCTGTAGTTGAATCGCCTTTATGGGGGATTGCTTCTGAAGATCGAGATGGAGATTATCCGTAAAAATCGAAAAGTGTACTTCGACGTTGGCACCTTTCGACTTTTTGTTCCAAGAGGAATTATGAACCCCAACGCTGCCTTTAGAATTTGTAAAGCAACCTGCTTTGCGGTTCCGGGGTACGCGCTTATCCCGCCCAGCCGAATCGGCTGACGGGCCAGCATTCGTTTGACTCAATTGAACATTTAGATATTTCACGTAAAAGCGTTGTGCCGAACTCGGTGCATCGCTTTTTTTTGTTGCTTCGGTTCTTACGGTCGCTAAGTGGGCAATATCTAACGTTTCCTATCACGCCGTTATAAGTAAAACCCTCTTCTGGAATAACAACTGGCGTTTCTTGCCGCGACGTTATAATAGAGTCCTCCCCTGGATTTCGACTTCTCCTTATCTGAATACAAGGCCTGCATCAATGAAGCTCTCACGACTTTATCTCTTTTTGTTCCCCTTACTAATTGCTGCCTACCCAGCTTCGCAGGCGGATGCTCAAACTGATCGAACCGATGTCGTCGCGTTCTGGGGTTTTACGCAAGATTTTGATTTTGCCTTTGATCCTCCACCAATCGACCCCGACGCACCGGAAGGCCCAAACTTTCAGGATTTCCTGGCTGATGTTGATAACACAGTTGGCAGCGCTAACTTGCAAGCGTATATCGGTGCCGCTGACGAACTGGACAACAATGGCGGCGGAGGATTTGTGCCTTACATATCACCCGTCAGCGGTGAGTCCTTTGAAGTAACTCGAACCATCAGGTGGACCGACATCCGGGGGCCAGGAGACGATTTCAGTATTGGTGGGGTTAACTCGTTCTTGGTTGACAGGAATGATGGGTTGGGCGCGGTGCCAGATGATTTCGGTAACGATGCGTTAATCTACATAACAATTGATGGAACCGGTTTTCAGGATTTCCAATTGCGATTTGATGTCGAAGGTACACCGGGCTTGGACCCTTTGGATCCTACTGCCTCTGATCTTCCTACAACCTTTGATGTTTTCTATCGCACCACCGGGCCTGGCGGAACATGGTTTCGAGCTGCCGATCAAAACAATATCGATTTAATATTTTCCGATCTTGATCCACTCAATCCCGATCCAGAGAACCAAGTCGCCGACAGCGGTTTTATTACGTTGAGTGCCGCGCTGGATAACGAGCCACAGATCGAAATCATCATTAGCGACTTTGCCAACGAGGGCAACAACGAGATGGAGCTCGACAATATTGAAATCGTTGCCAATCTGGTGCCGGGTACTGGGCTGCTGGGCGATGTTGACCAGAACAACGTTGTCAACTTTTTTGACATCGGCCCTTTTATTACACTTCTGACAGTATCCGGCTTTCAATTCGAAGCCGACATCAATGGCGATGGTACGGTTGACTTCTTTGATATCGGGCCATTTATTGGTATCTTGAGCAGCTAATAATTCCAGCAATAAAATGGTTTAAGGAATGGACCGTGTTGGTCTTTGCCATTGCTGGCTTTGCTGTCCGTTTTCAAAATTCCCAATTTGCATCCTGTGAACCAAGCCAACAAGATTTGGGATGTGATTATCGTTGGTGCCGGTGCAGCCGGACTGATGGCCGCAGGCAGCGCGGCCTCGCGCGGCAAACAGGTTCTCTTGCTGGAAAAGAATAAGAAGCTGGGCGTCAAGATTCTTATGTCTGGCGGTACTCGCTGCAATGTAACTCACAACTGCTCGGTCCGTGACATCGCCTTGGCGTTTGGCCGCAACGGGCGGTTTCTGCATTCCCCTTTGGCTGCTTTGGGGCCAACCGAGATTCTAGGCATGCTTCGCGAAGAAGGAGTTGAAACCAAAGTCGAATCGACCGGTAAAATTTTCCCCATCTCCAACCGTGCGATCGACGTTCGTGATGCTCTGGTTCGCATCGCGAAACGAAGCGGCGCAACGATTCGAAACGAGACCTCGGTTGTTAACTGTAAGGTTGACGCAAATGACCAAGGGCGTTTCAAAGTCGAAACTGAAAACGATAGTTTGGACTGCAAAGCGTTAATGATTACGTCGGGAGGTAAATCGTATCCTGGTTGCGGTACGACCGGTGACGGGTATGGCTGGGCGCAGCGGTTTGGACATTCGGTTTCTTTACTGGCGCCTGCTTTGACGCCGATCGTTTCACAGGTTCCATGGGCGAACGGATTGAAGGGAATCTCTCTCGAGAATACGGTAACTCGAATCGCTGACGAATCAGGGCGCTCGAAAATGGAGAACGACCAGCCGATTTTGTTTACGCATTTTGGATTCTCCGGGCCAGCACCGATGAATGTAAGTCGGCTGATCGGCCTCAATCCAAACGATAAATTCAAAATCAATCTCGACTTGTTTCCATCGGAAAACCAGGAACAATTGTTCGATCGTTTTGCAGTAAATTGCCGGTCACCCGATTTTTCGGTTTTAGAACAGTTGTTGAATCCAGAGTGGCCCAAGCGTTTTCGTGAGGCGTTGCTTTCTTCGTTTGGATTCGATCCTCGCAATCGAACCGCGGAAACTTCGAAACAAAATTTGCGTCGATTGGCGACTTCACTCAAGCAAGTTACTTTCCCAGTACACGGTACACGCGGTTATGGGAAAGCGGAAGTGACCGCGGGTGGTGTCAAGCTGTCCGAAGTCGACAGCAAGACAATGGAGAGTAAGCTTGTTCCTGGTCTGTATTTTGCCGGTGAGATCCTCGACCTGGATGGTCCGATTGGCGGCTTCAATTTCCAATCCGCGTTTAGCACAGGTTGGCTTGCTGGCCAGAATGTTTGATGAAAAACGGTCAGATACGGGCGTGACTCCCGTGCCAATGTGGCCGCCTTCTCCCACGTTGCGGTGATTGCAGCGGAAGAATCGCAGCTAATTGCAAATCTACCGGTTTTCGCTGAGGGAAATTTGCATTTGGTCTCTAATATTGTCGATTCCCACTATACTATTGTGCCCCGAGTACTTCAGCTCGAATTCCAACTGTGTATGAAACAGATCGATCTTCTCTTTTAAATTAAGCAAACTGCGATAGATGTCGGAGACAATCAAACTTGTTGCCTGCTTGGCAATTGCGACGTTCACATTCCAGCTAGGCTCGTTTGCCGTTGGGCAAATGCCAGTTCAGGTCGAAAGTCAGCCAAAGAACGAGCTTCTCGGTCGTAAACTATATGCTGCGCAATGTGCCTCTTGTCATGGAGACACAGGGCAGGGTGTAGCTGACCAATACCCGGATGTATTGGCCGGCGATATGTCGTTGCAAGCTCTGACCGATGTCATTAACGATACGATGCCTGCCGAGGATCCAAGTCTATGCGTTGATGCCGATGCCGAAGCGGTTGCCAAGTTTGTTTTCGAATCGTTTTATTCGCCGGCAGCCCAATCCAAAAAAACGACGAATAAAATCGAGCTGGCCCATCGTACCAACGTGCAGCTTAAAAACTCATTTTCCGATTTGCTCGCCCGCTTCTCTGGAAAGTTCTGGATTGACAAATCGGTTGTTGAGCGTGGCATGAAAGCCTCGTATTTCCAGTCTCGCAGTTTCGATTCAGCAAAATCGCTTGGCACTCAAATTGATCCGGTCATCGAATTCGACTTTGGCAACAACAGCCCCCTGGGCGCAAGTACGGAAATGGAAGAGTTTGCCATTAAGTGGTTTGGAGCTTTGTCGGTCGACGAAACTGGCTTTTACGACTTTTTTATTGACTCGCCCAACGGTGTACGGATGTTTGTAAACGATCCGAAAACTCCACTGGTCGATGCTTGGGTAAAAACGGCAGGCCAAAATTCACATACGGGAACCATTTACCTGTTGGGTGGCCGCACGTATTTGTTAAAAGTCGAGATGTTCAAGTTTCAAGACGATACGGCGAGCATCTCAGTCAAATGGAAGCCGCCTTTTGGAAAGAAAAGCAGCATACCGAGTGATCGACTGATTCCGATTTGGGCTCCCAAAGTCACTGTCTCGCAAACTGCATTGCCGCCAGATGACAGCAGCGCGGGTTACGCCCGTGGCACCTCGGTATCGCAGGCATGGACCAATGCGACTGCGGATGCTGCAGTGGAAATTGCTAACCTGATCATGAATGACACCGATCGGTTCGCTCAGGTTAATGAGCAGACAACTTATCCAGAACAAAAACTGCGCAAGTTCTGCGAGCGTTTTGCTACGTTCGCTTTTGCTCGCCCTTTGACCGAAGCTCAGAAGAAAATCTACATCGATAACCAGTTCGAAGAAGCGGAAAGTCCTGCGATCGCGGCCAAGCAGTCGATTATTCTTGTCCTTCAATCGCCTCGCTTTCTGTATCCTGAAATCGGAATAGATACGCCAGACAGCTACTCGGTAGCATCTCGCTTGGCTTTGGTTTTGTGGGATAGCGTTCCTGATCAGGAACTATGGTCCGCGGCCGCCGGTGGGTATTTGGCTGAAGACTGGGGTGCATCGCGTCAGGCCGAGCGAATGTTACAAGACCCAAGAGCAAAAGCGAAGATCCGCAGGTTCTTTCATCGCTGGTTGGAGATGGACGAGGAAGATCTTACGAAAGATAAAGAGCTGTACCCCGATTTCAATCTGGATATCGCTGCCGACCTGCGTGAGTCACTGGATCTGTTTCTGGACGACGTTGTTTGGAGCGATGCTTCTGATTTTCGTCGACTGTATGTGAGCAACGAGATTTTTGTCAACCAACAACTCGCGGACTTCTACGGTTTGAAACTGGATGAATCAACTGCGGACGTTGACGACAATGGTTTTCAAAAGATCTCAGTGGACTCCAAAGACCGAACGGGCTTGTTGACTCATCCTTATATGATGACCGGACTGGCCTACCCTCGCACCAGTTCACCCATCCACCGCGGCGTGTTTGTTGCCAGGAACTTGATCGGCCGCTCACTTAAACAGCCGCCTGAGAATTTTGAGCCGCTGGAAGAAGACTTTGATCCTAAAATGACAACGCGTGAACGTATCGCTCACCAGACCAAAGACCAAAACTGTCAGACTTGTCACAGCTTCATCAATCCGCTTGGCTTCTCCCTTGAGCACTATGATGCGGTGGGACGAATTCGCCAAAAGGAAAAATCGAAACCGATCGAATCGAGCAGCACCTACCTTTCGGAGGACGGGGAGACGATTCAATTGTCGGGCGCGGAATCGTTGGGTGAATACTTGGTCAACAACCCTAAAGTTCAAAAAGAGTTCATCGAGCAACTGTTCAAACATTTGACGAACAATCCACCCGAAGCATACGGAACGGAAACGCTTCCCGCGTTGCATCAATCGTTTGTGCAAAGTGAATATAATATTCAGAAACTGATTTTTAATATTTCCAAGCTGGCGGCGCTCGAAGGGACCGCAGGGGAGGATTCGTTGAAGCTCGTTTCACCTCAAGCCCCCGCCCTGGATGCCTCCATCAATCAATCTTTATCAAACTAGGTGCAACTCAGTGGCAACTCCGCCGCATTGTTATCAACTACAGGTAAAACCAACGTGTCACACAACGAGAACTCCCGAAGAAACTTCCTCAAGCGGCTTGGCTACAGCAGTGCGGCTTTGCCTTTTGTAAGCAATCTTCAAAGTGTTGCTGAAGCGGCACCCCGCAACCGAGGCAAAAAGAAACGCCAACGTCTGGTGATCATGTTCACGCCCAATGGCACAGTTAAAAAGAACTTTTGGCCTGACACCGAGGGACCCGATTTTGAGTTCAAAGAGATCTTGAAACCGCTCGAGGAGTATCGCGAGCAAATGCTTGTCATCAGGGGTATTTGCAACAAGGTTCGAGGCGATGGCGACAGCCACATGCGGGGTATGGGTTGTTTGTTGACCGGAATCGAACTCGCACCTGGCAATATACAAGGTGGTGGCAATACGCCGGCAGGATGGGCTGGCGGAATTTCGATCGATCAGGCGATTGTTAATCACTTGCAAGCCGATCCTGAAACGGAAACGTTTTTCGGGTCCCTTGAATTCGGTGTCGAAGTCCCTGAGCACGCGAATCCCTGGACGCGGTTGGTTTACACCGGAAAGAACCAACCTGTTCCACCCATCAGTGATCCATATCAGATGTTCCGCAAGATGTATGGTGGCGGCGAAGGTCAGGATGCGCTGCAGAGTGTGATGGAAGAAGTTCAGGGTGAGCTGGAATTGCTTAGAGATCGCTTGAGTCCTGCCGACGCTGAAAAATTGGATATGCACCGACGACATGTTCGTAAGCTGGAACAGGACATCGTGCGAGCAAAAGAAAAACAAGCCGATCTGTCGCCACCCGAATTGGAACAGGGCGTCTTGTTGCGTAACGACAATATGCCAAAGCTGAGTCGTATGCAAATCGACTTGTTGGTCAACGCATTTGCAAACGATATGAATCGAGTCGCTACGATCCAGTACACCAAGTCGGTGGGACAAGCCAAAATGCGATGGCAGGGAATTGAGGCTGGTCATCACGGTCTTTCCCACGACCCCGATGGCAACGAAGATTCCCAGGTCAAACTTACCAGGATCAATCGTTGGTTCTGCGAAGAGTTAGTCTATATGGTCAAGCAGTTGGCCGAAACAAAAGACACAGCGACTGGCGAAAGCTTGCTCAGCCAAACGACGATCGTTTGGACTAACGAACTGGGCCACGGAAATTCGCACTCATTGGACGACATCCCTTTCGTTTTGATTGGCCCTGGTTTGGGGTTTGGATTGGGACGCTATCTAAAGCTAAACGATATCCCACATAACCGCTTGCTGATGTCGCTTGCGAAAAGCTTCGGCTTGGAGTTGGAAACCTTTGGCAAACCAGAGTTTTGTAAGGATGGTCTGCTGAACGAAATGTGGGCGTAGAGTCCCGTAGTGGGATTCGCCAGAATTCCTTTTATCTCTCTTCCTGCTTTTGTTCGTCAGCTTGTTTTTGGTCCGGCTGAATCGGTTGTTGCTGATTTCGCTGTTGTTGAATTTGTTGTTCAATCAAAAGTTGTTGTCGTTCGATCTCTTGAATATGTCGTTTGACTTGTTCACTTTGTTGTTGCTCTTCTTCTGTAATCGCATGAGGGTTTACCATTTGGACTCTTAGTCTTATCAGATCGCCATATGAATCTGGCCATTCAAGATTTTTATCACGGAGTTTTTCAAGGCAACTTAGCTGAAACTCCGGGTCGCGATCGGCGTGCAGTATCAACACAAAGAACTTTTCTGCCGATTCCAATCCAAGGTCGGAGAAACTGGGAAAAGAATTGTTTTCGATTACCTCTTTTAACCATTCGAGATTACTTCCATCAATCTTGGATGCTTTCCTTACCAGCACTTTTTGACGTTCCAAGTGTGCAGATCGCTCTTCTTCGTTCTTGGGTGGTCTTGCACGATGTTTTTCCAGCAAGATTCGCGCACGTTGTTCGTCGTCAACTCGCTTGTCAAGTTGGTAAAAAAATCGTTTTATCTCACGGGCACGATCGTCTTGCTGACCGGAGCAGGAATCACAACACCAAACTATGCCCAAGGCAATGATGAGCAACCTGTTTAGACTGAAAAGCGTGTGCATTTGCATTTGTTCACTTTTTTAAAAAGGGACGTCTAAAGCAAAACCGTACAAAACGGTATTAACAGAGTATCCGAGACCAACACTTATCGCAAACTTGTCCATCTCTTCTGCAAAACGGGTTAACAGGAAACCGGAATGTCTTTTGGTAAAAGTCTCGAACTTTCGGTGAGTCGCTGGTAAATATCGGTGTCATTGAAATAATGATGCTACCAGTACAATACCGTAGTCTGCCCCGCTTTATAAAAGGAAACTCATGGATACGAAATCACTTCTCGAACAGCTTCTTGAATCTGGAAAACGACTTGCCGAACAAGGTTTGGCGCAAGGTTCTGAATGGGCCACGCAAGGTAAAGAAGCTGCTACACCAATTCTGGAAAAGGGCAAAGAGGCAGCCGCGCCGATTATTGAGAAAGGCAAAGAGCTTGCCGAGCAGGGGCTGGATTATGCCAGCAAGAATTTTGGCTTGCCACCGGCCGGGCCGGAACGAGACAAAGTCCTTAAGAAGTTGGGCATCGGCGTTGCAGCAGGAAGCTTGATGGCGTTGTTGTTGGGAACCAAGTCGGGGCGCAAGCTGTTGTCTCCCGCTGCTAAACTTGGTTCGCTCGCTGCCTTGGGCGGGCTTGGCTACAAAGTTTACACCGAGTGGTTGAAAACTCAGGGTGGTGAATCGGCTGGTCAATCGATCGCGGCGCTCACCGATGAATCAGCAAACGCGCGTAGCATGACGATTATCAAAGCGATTATCGCAGCAGCAAAATCGGATGGCACCATCGACGCTGAGGAACAGCAAGTGATCGTGCAGCATATCAAAGACGCTGGCATGGAAGAGTCTCTTTCAAATGTCTTAATGACTGAGCTTCAGAAACCGCTCGATGTGGCTGAGATCGCGGCCGAAGTTGATTCTCCGGAGGCGGCCGTTGAAGTCTATCTGGCGTCACTCTTGATGACAGACAAACAAAGCGAAGCGGAACAATCGTACCTCGGTCGGCTGGCAAAAGCGTTGAAACTGGACGCCAGTTTGGTACAAAGTCTGGAAGCCGAAGCGCTCGCAACAGCCTAAGCGCCCCTGATGGTAACCCGCAGCGTAAGCAAGGAACGAAACAGGTTGCTTCCTCGCTAACGCGTCGGGTTTCCAGGCGAATCGGTCGCTCACGAAAACTGGAAAACAAAAGCACTTCGAAAGCACCTTGTGGACTCAGCGATCCTGTTTGACCTTGATAACACACTTATCGATCGCGATGGTGCGTTTGCAGATTTTGTCAATGATTCGTTTCCTGGGGATCGTCAATCAGTATTGGAATTGATGCGTCTTGATTCGAGCGGGTTTGGCGATCGCTCTCAGTTGTTTGCAAGGTGGTTGCAATTGAGCGGTGAAGTTCTGGATTCTTCGCGTTTGGGCCAAGCCATTGCGGAACGAACACGCCCGAACGCTGAGTTGCTGCGAGAATTGGAAGAGCTCGCCAAGCTTATTAAAATTGGCATCGTTTCTAATGGGTCGACGGTGAACCAACAAGCGAAATGGCTTGCGGCGGGGCTGGATAAAGTGATTCCCCAATCGCGACTTTTTATTTCCGAGTCGGTGGGCTCGCGCAAGCCGAATGCGGCGATCTTTCAACATGCTTGTGAAGCAATGGAGGTCTCTTGCGAGACTTGCTTTTTCCTGGGCGATCAATTTGATGCGGACATCGTTGGTTCGAGGGCAGTAGGTATGACGTCCTATTGGGTTCGCCAGCCTTTAACCGGACAAAGACTGCGACTTGCATTGGCAGAGCTGGGTTTTAATCGACTCAACATTCAGGGTGCTGAACGGTCATGAATGAGAACGAATCGCACCCTGTTTACGATATGAAATCGCTGGTTTCCGAACGAGCCGATATCGTACTGATTACTTTGGACACACTTCGGTTTGATGTTGCGCAGCAGCTTTGGAGCCAAGACCAGATTCCCAACCTGTCAAATTACCTGGGAATTGATGGCTGGGAGTGTCGACATACTCCAGCCAGTTTTACGTATGCGGCCCATCACGCTTTTTTCTCAGGGTTCTTGCCCACTCCGGCATCTCCCGGTCGCCATCCTCGTTTGTATGCTTCACGATTTGGTGGAAGTGAAACGATCGACGACCGGACGTTTGTGTTTTCAGAACCCACCCTTCCTGAATCGCTCTCGGCAATCGGCTACCAAACGATCTGCATCGGAGGCACGGGATTCTTTAACCCGGACAACTCACTGGGGCAAGTTCTTCCGGGGTTGTTCGACGAAGCGTATTGGAGTCCCGAGTTGGGAGTTGTCGATCGCTCATCTGAGACAAACCAGATCCAGTTGGCACTCAATTGCCTAAAGAAGGCAGATGACATCCCCGTATTTTTATTCATGAACGTCTCAGCGATCCATCAACCTAATTGGTTTTACGATGTTTCAAAAAAGCCTACTCCCCGAACGAGTTCGGAGAATGTAGAACAGCCCCAACCTCAGGACGATCTTCAAAGTCATGGTGCTGCATTGAGTGCGGTCGATCAGGCATTGGAACCGCTGTTTGCTTTTTTTGAAAATCGAGAGAAAATTGAAGATCAAAGAAAAGCGTTTTTCATTGTCTGTTCCGATCATGGGACTGCGTACGGTGAAAATGGATTCGTCGGCCATCGGTGTGCGCACGAGGTCATTTGGAACGTACCTTACACGGAGTTCGTGATTTGAAACGAGATTTGAAAACGTTGATGCAAAGCGATCAGTTCGCGGGCTATGCGTACGCTTACCCTCATAAACTTTCCTATCGCACTTTGGAGCCCGCTGTTGAGTTGCAAACTGCTTGGCAAGAGGAGGACAAAAGTTCGCTCTATCTCTACGTGCATATTCCTTTCTGCGAAATGCGATGCGGTTTTTGCAATCTTTTTACAACGGTTCGGCCTGGGAAAAGCTTCGTCGGTGAAACACTCAAGTCGATTGTCCGGCAGTCTGGTATCGTTGCCCAGCAGGTTCAGCCGGAACGTATTAGCCAGCTGGCATTCGGCGGCGGAACTCCCAGTTTCCTTTCAATCGAAGAGTTGCAGTATTTGTTGAGCGAGCTGGACTTACACTGGCCGATCGATTGGCAGCAGGAGAATTCATCTTTTGAAGTTTCGCCCGCGACCGTCTCTCGCGAGAAACTTGCTCTTCTCGAAGACTACAAAGTTTCACGGGTCAGCATGGGAGTGCAAAGCTTCGATAAGGGGGACCTGAAGAATCTAGGTCGTCCGCAAGCAAATAGCGAAGTTCACAATGCGATTGAATTGATCAAGCAGTCGTCGATTCCCGTTTTTAATCTTGATCTCATTTATGGAATGCAAGGACAAACAGAAGTGTCTTGGCTGAACACCGTTCAACAAACGTTGTCATACCGTCCGGAAGAAGTTTTTCTTTATCCGCTTTACGTCCGACCGCTTACCGGACTGGACAATACAGGCAAGTCAACGGGTAGCGATCGCCGATCGCTTTTCCTGGTCGCTCGCGAAAAATTATTGGAGGCGGGTTACCAGCAGATCTCAATGAGGTTATTTCGACGCCCCGAAGCCCAACTGGTCTCTGACTATTGTTGTCAGGAGGATGGGATGGTCGGGTTAGGTCCGGGAGCTCGAAGCTATACCCAGTCGCTTCACTACAGTTCCGAGTACGCTGTAAAGCAAAAGGGAGTCAAGAACATTATCGCCGAATTCAACGAAAGTTCGGACGAGAGTTTCCAGCTGGCGACCTACGGGGTGCGCTTGGAAGAAGGCGAACAGAAGCGGCGATATCTGATCAAATCTCTTCTCAATGCTGAGGGTTTGAACCGAGCCGATTACTCCGCTCGCTTCCATGGTCCGGTTGAAACTGATTTCCCGCAGCTTGCTGAGCTAAGCGATCTCGGGATGGTGCAGCAAAATCCAGAGTATATTCGACTCAACGCAGATGGCCTTTCCTGGTCCGATGTGATAGGGCCTTGGTTGTACTCAGATACTGTCGTTGAACGCATGAACGCATTTGAGTTGGCATGAAAACGTATCGAATTCTCTATCGGGGCTCGCTAAGCAGTTGTAATTTTGACTGTAGCTATTGCCCGTTTGCCAAGACGACGAATACAAAAGAAGAATTGCGGGTGGACGCCGAGCAGCTGCAAAAATTCGTCGAGTGGGTATCTCAAACCGACAATCAGATCGGGGTCATGTTTACGCCATGGGGCGAAGCGATCATCCACTCGTATTATCGACAAGCGATGATTCGTCTATCGCAGTTGCCAAATGTCGAACGTGTTTCGATGCAGACAAACCTAAGCTGTCGGTTGGATGATTTTGAAGCAGTCGATCGAGATGCGTTTTCGCTTTGGACGACCTTTCACCCAGATCAGGTTTCACTGGATCGGTTTCTGGAACGGTGTAACGATTTAATCGGGATGGACATTCGGTTCAGCGTTGGAGTTGTCGGCCTGCGTCAACATTTCGATGCGATCCAGCAGCTTCGTGATCGTTTGCCCGATCACGTTTACGTTTGGATTAACAGCTATAAAAGAGAGCCAGACTATTATCAAGAACAGGACCTTGAGTTTCTAAATTCGATCGACCCGTACTTTCACTTAAACTGCCACTACTACCCAAGTGCAGGAGAGGGGTGCCGTGCTGGGGATACTGCGTTTACGATTGATGGCAACGGTGACGTCAGGCGATGTCATTTTATTGACAAGGTAATTGCCAATATTTACCGCGACGATATTTTTGCAAGCCTTAGGCCGACGCTGTGTACTAATCAAACTTGTGGTTGCCACATTGGTTACGTGAATCAGCACAAGCGAAAATTGGACCAACTGTTTGAGAAGAATATTCTCGAAAGGATTCCAGCTAGCTGGCCAATTCGCGATCCAAGATTCACTGCCGCCAATCTGAAGTAGGCTGTTCGCCATCGGTTCAACAAAAAAGGCCGCAGCGGATAGCTGCGGCCTTTGGATGTGATTTCGAAAATAAAGAAATTCGTCTAACTAACTACAAGTGTCTTCTGGAAGATTAAGTATGAGAGCTTGGCAAAAATGTTCTTCTTTTCCTCTAACAGTTTTGACAATCGCTTGCGCTCTTGTCGACTCAAATCGCAACTAGGCGACTTCCACGTTCTCAGCGCAAGGACCTTTTTGTCCTTGACCTTCAGTGAATGTGACACGCTGTCCTTCTCGAAGCTCGTCATAGCGTACGCCTACGAGGCTCGAAGAGTGAAAGAACAAGTCCTTGTCTTTTCCAACGTCGATAAATCCAAATCCTTTGTCAGTGAGTCGTTTGATAGTGCCTTCAGCCATTAATTCTAATCCTAAAAAGTGGTCCGCAGCGACGCCAACACCGCGTGCATTAGCTGTCTCGCTGCATTCGCATCATACCAAGTCAAACCGGATGATAAAGCTTTAAACAGCAAAGAACCAATAATTGTTTCGCAATGGAAGATTCACTTCCCTACCCAGTTTGTCGAAACGAAAACCGATGTTGAAGCAATAAACTGCTTGGTTTCGCGTGATTTTTGCCTGTTTGTTCGACGACTTTTGAATTTTGTTCGCTTCTCACGCTTGGTTTTTCCGCAATATTCATAGGAGCCTTTTCAAAAACAGGCGATGTCCTTAAAGTCGCCATTCGCTCCCACAACGGTAGTGCCTTACGCATCTTGCGCTGATCGAAAGGTGACTATGAACGCAAATAATGGAATTCTGAAGTGACTTTCCAAGCAACGCCAACGACCGAATCAAAGCCCGACCAGGTTCAGACGGATTGTATTCGCATCCGCGGCGCGAGCACACACAACTTGAAGCAAGTCGATATCGACATTCCACACGACCAGTTGATTGTCATTACAGGCGTCAGCGGCAGCGGAAAATCTTCTCTTGCCTTTGATACGATTTTTGCTGAAGGTCGCAGGCAGTTTATCGAAAGCCAATCGGTTTACACTCGCCAGTTTATTTCACAACTGCCTCGCGCCGAAGTTGAATTGATTGATGGTCTGCCGCCAACTTTAGCGATCGATCAAAGGCCATCGCAAGAGAATCCGCGAAGCACCGTTGGAACGATCACTGAGATCTACGACTACTTGCGCGTATTGTTGGCTCGGTTCGGAGAGGTCCGTTGTCACCAATGCGGCCAACCGATCCGTCAGCAATCGCTTGAGCAAATTCGCGATCGTCTGACCGAACTGCCTGAGGGCACCAAGTTGATGGTGATGGCACCGATGGTTCGTGATCGCCGAGGCGCTCAGGCGGCTGTTTTTGAAAAGATTCGCACTGAGTGTTTGGTTCGAGTTCGAGTCAATGGTGAAGTGTTGGATATCGAATCGGTTCCAGAACTTTCGCCGTCAGCCAATCATACGATCGAAGCGGTTACCGATCGAATTGTTATCCGCGAAGGCATTGAAAGCCGTTTGTTCGAATCGTTGGAGTTGGCAACAAGATTGGGGGAGGGGGCTTGCCTGATCGCGCACATGGATGCAGATCGACAGTGGCACGACACCACTTACAGCACTCAGTACGCTTGTCCCGATTGCAACATTAGCTACGCAGAGGTCGAGCCGCGTTCGTTTAGTTTTAACAGCCCCCACGGAGCATGCGAGACTTGCTCGGGTGTTGGGATACTGGAAGGGTTCGACGGCGAGCGGGTTTTAGATTCATCGCGGTCATTGAACGGGGGAGCCGTTAAATGTTGGGAAGATTTAACAACACGCGCTCGCGAAAAACGACTCAACGAATTGTCGCCACTGTTAAAAGAGTTGCAGCAGGACATCAACACACCGCTGGTTCGTTGGGGCGAAGAATCGCTGGGGCGGTTATGGACCGGAACTGAGAAAAACAGTGTTGGTATTTTGATGTTGTTGCGAAAAGAGCTGTCGACCGAAACCAACCCCGAAAGGTTGGAGCTGTTGGAGGCTTTGCAAACTAATGTAGATTGCGTCGCGTGTAAGGGCTCTCGTCTCAAACCGCAAGCCAATTCGGTTTTTCTGAATGGGCTAACGATCGCTTCGATTACCGCTTTGCCAATCGACGAGGCGATTCATTTTTTTGAATCGCTTACGTTTGATGACCATCGATCCGAATTGGCAAAGCCTTTGTTTACCGAGATTTTGGGGCGGTTGAGATTTTTACAGAAGGTCGGGGTTGGCTATTTAAGCTTGGACCGCCGAGGAAGTTCGATCAGCGGCGGAGAACATCAACGTGTTCGTTTGGCGACCGCGATCGGGACCGGCTTGACCAATGTTTGCTTTGTTTTGGACGAACCTTCGATCGGATTGCATCCACGGGATAACGCCCGCTTGATTTCGACGATTCGTGATTTGCAGAAAAGTGGGAATACGGTAATCGTTGTTGAGCATGACGATGAGATCATGCGGGTTGCCGACTTCTTGATCGACGTTGGACCCCAAGCGGGCAAGCGTGGTGGCGAAATCGTTGCCGCGGGAACTCCGGACGAAGTGATGCAGTGCGAAGCCAGTTTGACAGGGCAATACCTTGCTGGCAAGAAAACGCTCTGCGATTCGAAGACAGTGGCCCGTCCGCGAGAGATAGATCCAGGCCGAGTTATCGAGCTCCGTGGTGCGTCTGGTTTCAATCTGCAAAATGTTGACGTGACGATTCCGCTGGGAGTGTTTTGTTGCGTGACGGGGGTTAGCGGAAGTGGCAAAAGTACGTTAATCAATCGCACATTGGCTCCGGCGATCCGTGAACATTTGGGATTGCTGGTAAAAGAGTCGTCGCCGTATGAATCGGTGAGTGGATTGGAACTGATAGATCGCCTGGTGCAAGTCGACCAACGCCCGATCGGTCGCACTTCACGAGGATGTGCCGCAACGGCTACTGGAGTCTGGGCGGAAGTTCGCAAAATCTTTGCGGCAACCAAAGAGGCGAAACGGTTGGGCTACACCGCTTCGCGATTCAGCTTCAATTCGAAAGCTGGCCATTGTGGTGCCTGTCAGGGGCATGGGCAGCGGCGAATCAAAATGAACTTTTTGCCCGACCTGTTTGTAACTTGCCCCATCTGCAATGGACGACGATTCAATCAACAGACTTTGCAAGTTCGCTTTCGAGGGATGACGATCGCTGAAGTTTTGAACGCACCGGTTGAGAGAGCTTTGGTTGAGTTTGAGAATATCGAAAAAATCTCGACGGTATTGCAGTGCCTGTCAGATGTGGGGCTGGGCTATCTTTCACTGGGGCAACCGTCGTCAACGTTAAGCGGTGGCGAGGCGCAGCGGGTCAAACTGGCGGCGGAACTTGCCAGAAAATCTCAGGGTCATACCGTATATTTGCTGGACGAACCGACAACCGGTTTGCATTTCGAAGATGTTCGCCGGCTTTTGAACGTAATTTCGCAATTGGTGGAAAAGGGGAATACCGTTATCGTTATTGAGCACAATTTGGATGTGATAAAAAGCTCCGATTGGGTGATCGACGTTGGGCCCGAGGGCGGAGAGGCTGGCGGACAAATTGTGGCGACGGGCACCGTACAGGAGGTGGCCTCCAATCCGCAATCGCATACGGGCCAAGCGTTGCGTGATGTTTAGTTTTGGTATTTCAGGTTTGGAAAGACGAAAAGACGATGCAACATATTTACCTTGACTACAACGCGACGACTCCGATCGCGCCCAGTGTCGTTGATGCGATGACACCCTTTTTGACCGATCATTTTGGCAACCCGTCCAGCTCGCATGCTTTGGGGCGTGCCGCGGCCGAAGCGATCGAAGACGCGCGGGCTCAGGTGGCTGGTTTATTAGGATGTTCGCACGACGAAGTTGTTTTTACTTCGGGCGGTACCGAGAGTAATAACATGGCCATCAAAGGCGCAATGTTTCGTGGTGTGGTTGGCTCGGGGCACTTGATCATATCGGCGATCGAGCATCCCGCTGTCGTGGAACCGGCAAAGTTCCTGGAGCGGATCGGTTTTGATTTAACTGTGGTTCCCTGCGATTCCAACGGCGTTGTGCAACCTGAAACGGTAGCCGCTGCGATTCGGCCCGATACACGATTGGTCAGTATTATGCATGCCAACAATGAGATTGGTACGGTACAGCCGATCGCCCAGATCGCTGCAATTTGTCACAAGAATGGAATTCTGGTTCATACGGATGCTTCGCAAGCTGTCGGAAAGATACCGACTTATGTAGACCATATGGATGTCGATATGCTGACGATTGCGGGCCACAAATTGTATGCACCCAAAGGTATTGGTGCGTTATTTGTTCGCGACGGATTGGATCTTGAGCCAGCGATGCACGGAGCCGGTCATGAAAACGGCATGCGCCCCGGCACCGAGAATACAGCGTTTATCGTTGGGTTGGGGCGAGCCTGTTTGTATGCGGGCAAGGCGATTGATGAATCGCCGAAAAAAATGAGTGAACTGCGTGATCGCTTGCTCAACAATTTACAAATGATGATAGGACGAGCTTTAAAGGTAAACGGTGGCCAGGTGGAACGGTTGCCGAACACGCTGAGTGTTGTCTTTCCTGACGTTGTTGCCGCCGAAATGTTGCAGCGGATTGAACACCTCTGTGCTTCAACCGGTTCGGCTTGCCACAGCGGTTCAACGGAAAGTGTGACTTTGAGCGCCATGGGGGCTTCGGCAAAAGAGATCGCTGGCACGATGCGTTTGAGCGTGGGGTGGACGACATCCCAAGACGAGATTGATCAGGCAAGTCAGCAACTGGTCGAAGCATGGGAAGTGCTTTCCCAAGCCCGCTCAGTTTAGACTGTTTGAGTTTCAAGAATCAGCGGCGATTACGCGTTAGCGGCTCAGGCCATCAATACCGGTATATTCGCGTCTACCGGCGCTCGCTGATTTTCTAGCTGCGCTAAGTCCCTCTGAAATGGGGCGTGCTTACAAATAGTGACTTAGGTTTTTAGCTCTACTTTAAACCTCGTTGTCTGTAAGCTTTAGGCCCGTTATGAAACTCAATACTCGATCGACTCTACTTGTTTTGTTGTTTGTTTGCATGCCAAGTCTGTGTTTTGGCCAAACGATTCATATTCACTTTGGTGACAAAAAGAAAACACGCTCCGCTTCCAGCAAAAAGGTTGTGAAAGAGCCTGTTATAAGGGCGACACCGACGCCTGATCGCGTACAGCCGATGCCCTCTTTGAATCTGCCACCTCTGGCATTGCCCGCTTTCACAAGCCCAAGTTCTTTTTCAGCATTCGCACCTCAGAACGCAGATATGCTTTTGATTGTGCGGCCACAACAACTGCTTGAGTATAGTCCCATCAAATCGCAACTAGCACTCGCATCGACGATGATTCCAATGCCTGCGACAGGATCAAAGATGGAAAACGTGGAGTTGGTTATTGTCGCGTCGAGCATTGAAACGCTTACCCAAACGATGCAAAGACGACAGGAACAATTGATGGCGCGAATAAAAGCACAGCTTGATTCGAGCGCCGAGCCGAAAGTTGAATCGACCGGAACAGATGTACAAGAGAATTTTACCGCATTGGTACGATTCGAAAAAGCAATTTCGTGGGACAAGGTTAAAAGTTACACCCAACCATTCCTTTCGGGTAGCACTTTGAATGTCCAAGAATGGCGAGGACTTGAGATTCTTGCACCCGCGAGCGGAGACCCTGGAATCTTTGTCAAACTGGACGAGAGAACTTTCCTTCTTTGTAACCGCAATCTGCTGGAGCAAAACCTCAGTGCGAACAATAGCAGAATTAATAACTGGTTAAGCGAGTTTCAAGATGCGGATTCTGGATTCGACGGTGACCTGTTCGTAGCGGGAGTGGTTCCCAAAGACGCGATTCCAACTTCTCCAATGCAGAGCGACAGCGGATGGGAAGCTAACCTAAGCGAAATTAAAGAGGTGAAATTCTCTGTCGATGTTGAAGATCAAGCGATGCTAAACGTTGACTTGGATTTTGGAAGTTCAAAATCTGCCAGCGCATTTCTAAGGGAAGCTCGAAAATCGCTGAACGAAGGAATTCAGATGGTCAAGATGTTCCAAGGATCAGGATCAGGATCGTCCAACGGCAATCCTTTCGCGGCGAAACATGCTCAATTCGGTTTGGAAATAATTAATTCGGTTCATCTCTCAAGAATAGATTCGACCGCAAACGTGTCGTTTGAAAAACCCTCCAATTTTGAGAGGAAACTGGAAGAGTTCTACTCGGATGTACACGAGATTGGGGCTGCCGCGAACCAGAGATTTCAGGATGAAGGTTTTCAGGATTTCAAATCGACCAATTCGGTTGAGATGCAACCTATAGTGGTTGCAACTCGCTCAATTGAGGTTGGCGAATTGTTGAGTGAAGCTGATCTGAAAGTTGAAAACTGGCCTGCAAAGCTCATTCCAAGTGGCTCGGCCAAGGGCTCGAAAGACGCAATCGGAAAAACGACACGCCGTCGCATTTTCCGAGGTGCACCCATTATGAAATCGGACTTTCAATAAAGACACTGTAGATAAATCGTTTAAAAAGAAAGCCTCGCTCTGGTATTTCAGGGCGAGGCTTTTATTGTTCCGTTTTTTACCTGCGATCCGAAGTCAATCATTTTTGCTTCGAATCTGGGTCGGAGACATTTGTTCATTGCCAGTATGCGGTAGTGTGATTGTGAAAGTGCTTCCGACACCTTCGGCGCTGGTCACTTCTATATCGCCTTGATGCTCACGGACCAGTTTTTGTGCAACGGTCAGCCCGATACCTGTTGACCGCCCGCCTTTTGTACTTTCGAACAACGAAAAAATATTAGGCAAGTTTTCTTCGGAGATACCACATCCGTTATCTTTGATTGAGATTTTAATTTGTTGTGACGAGGGGCAGTGCTTCAGAGAAATGATGATTTGACCGGACTTCTTTTTTCGACAAGCATCAAAGGCGTTGCGCAGTAAATTCTCAATCGCTTTGGCAATCGCTTTACGATCCACAATCACTGAGTCGATTTCATTGTTGGCTGTCCACTGAAACTTAATCGTATCGTCTTGAAACTCAGCCCGGAGCGATTTGACCAAGTTCTCGATGATTGCGCTCAGTTTGACCAATCTCAGGTCCAATTCATCAGATTTACTGAACGACAACATGTCCAGAACCAGCTCACTTATCTTGTCCTGGTTCCGTTTCACGATTGCCCATCCCTCGTCGATGGCTTCTAGGTGATTCGCTTCTAATCCGTCGTCAACGATGTGAGCACCGCCATGAATACCTTGTAGTATGTTTTTGATGTGATGTGATAATCCACTCATGGCCTCGCCCACTGCAGCCATTTGGCGCGTTTCCATTACACGCTCGTAGTGTAGGTGATTGTCGATCGCGACAGCAGTTTGTTGCCCGATCGCTGCCATCATTTTGATATGTTCTTCGCAAAACGAGTTCGTCGAATGATCGACCAAAGTATCGACGTAGATAAAACCTCTGAGTTGGCCGCGAAAAGCAATCGGCATGCATACCAATTCGTTGATGCCACTGTCTAGTAAGCTTTTCGCTTTGCGAAGTCCTTGCTCATCACTCGAACTTACAACGACCGCTTCCAAGCTCTTTTTGGCCAGGTCCAATATCGTTCGACTGATGTTGATAGGTAGTTGAGGCTCATTCCCATCTTTTTCGATCGAGGACACAACACGATAATCTGAATATTCGTCCAGCAAAATGCAGGCCCGGTCAGCTTGGGTCCACTCAAAGACCAGAGCAAGTATCTTTTTAAGTAACTCGTCCAAGTCGCGCGTTTGACTGATCGCTTGGGAGATGTTGACAAACACATCCAGACCTTTTTGCAAAGGTACCAGGCGTGGCTCCATTACTGCGTCAGAGTCTTCTACAAGTACGTTCGAATCGGTTTGTGTATTTCCCAAGGCTATTTCGAATCGAAACACCGTCTTTCCGATGCGGATGAGGTCACCTTGTTCCAGCACTTTTTCCTTAACTCGTTCACGGTTGATGAACAATCCGTTTGAGCTGTCAAGATCCTCAATGTGGTACTTGTTGTGTTTCAGTTGAATCTGCGCATGCAATCTTGAGACCTCGATGTCTCGAACCGAAATTGCGTTGTTAGGATCGCGGCCAATGGAAATCGTTGGCAAATCCAAAATGAAACGCTGACCTTTACGGTTTCCCCGAGTAATGCAAAGAACTCCGTGTTTGGGCTGAGCCATCGTCTTTTTAAACTGTAAGGAGGGAGGGGAGAGAGACTAAGTTAGTTTTCAGTTGCCCTCTGAAGAAACGAAGAATGCCTATTCGTCAGAATTCTCAGCGGGCTCAATTTTAAGTGGCTGGACAACTTCATCGTGTGATTTTTTTTCTTTCTTCTTTTTCTTTGAGCAACTGGTGATTGAAAAAGCCAAGGCCACAACAAGTAGCAAACGTACCCACTTCATTTTTTTTACTTTCTATTCCTTTGGACTCGATTGTTGGCCACCGCTGCGAGCACGATTGAGACCAACAATAAAATTTCCGTAATTCAACTAGCTCTGAGCAAATCCTGAGAACTTGGCCTACTGATAAACCAATATGCCGAAAAACGTGCAGAAATTGCTACCGCTCCAGTGGACTTCAGCCCTAGAACCGATAATTCCCGCACCGACAGAATTCAGATTTCACACTTGCTACCAGAATTTATTGTGTTTAGGTTACCAAATCCAATATATGTTGGGAATAATTGTATCGAAGGAAGATCCATTTGAGCAGAGGCGGGCCCCGACGAGGGGATTCTACGCATGCAAGACGAAGAAATTTCTGATGGAAACAGTCCCGATTCGGTGAATACGGGTGTGCTGATTGATAAATACCATACCAGTGTTTATCGGTACGCATTTCGGCTGTCCGGACGACAGTCTGATGCGGAGGATATTACCCAGCAAACGTACCTCATCGCGCATCAAAAGATTGGGCAACTTAAAAAGCCATCGTCGGCTCGAAGTTGGCTGTTAACGATTGCGCGAAATTGCTTCCTTAAACGATTGAAGATAAAGACAGCGGTTCCGGCGTCGTCTATTGATGTAGACGTCCAGCAGGTCGAACAAAAATCGGGCTCCGAAGAAAAAAGCGTGCTTAGTACTATCGGCTCCAACGCCGTCCAAGCAGCGATTTCCGAATTGGACGACCATCACCGCTTGGTAGTAATGATGTTTTACTTTGAAAAGCTTTCTTACAAAGAGATCGCTGAGCAGCTTGATGTGGCAGTTGGGACGGTTATGAGCCGGCTCTCACGTGCCAAGATTAAACTCCATAAATTATTGGCGGGGCAACAGCAGGAATCAGAGAGGATTTCAGGATGAATGAATCAACAAATCTGCCCGATAATATTGAAATTCTGTTGGAGTGCTTGCAATCTCGCAATGATCTCGAATTGGAGGAGATGCAACCACTGCGACAATGGGTAAGCAATACACCGGATGGCGAGCTGACCGTTTCAAAAGCTCTGGCTCGAAATTCTGTACTGGGCTCCGTACTGGAAGATGCTGAGATCGCAGTTCCCAAAAAGTTGCGAGGGAATCTTCATTCTTACATTTTGAGAAACGGGCAATCAGAATCTGACAAACTGGTTGCGGAGCATGCCAGAGACCTTTCTTCCAAGCCGAAGGTTCCGCAACCGAAGAATAATGCCGGATTGAATCCGATTTTGCATTTTTCAATTGGTATTGCTGCGGGCGTTGCGATACTGATTTTCGCAGGATTTTCGGTGATGCGATCGATGGAACGGTATTCCGATTTGGATCCGAGTTCGTTGGCCAAGACCGCAGAGGGCTGGTTGGATAAAGCCAAAGATCAACGAGATTGGACGAAAGACCTTGAAGACTATGAATTGCCCCTGGAAATCGTTGCTTTCCCGAATTCATTAACTGAAATAAAAACGGAGTTCGGAAAGACTCGCGTGTTTGAGTTGGATTACAAGCGTGAAGCTCCCAATCAATGCGCGATGTTGTTTGTGTTCCAATCGGAACGATCGATGGAGAATTCTTCGTTCTCAACCGCTCCGTTGTATAATTCAGGCCAGCGTTGTGTGGGCGTTGCCAAACAGGGCGAAACGTTCTATGCGTTAGTGGTCGAAGGTGATCAAGCTGATTACGCAGCACTGATTCAACCTGTCAACGCTGGGCTTCAAGCAGCGTCGATCATGCTTCTTCGCTTTATGCGGATGTTGTGTTAGCCGCCGCTTCCTCAGCTTCATCTTTAGCAGCTTCTTTAGCAGCCTGGACCGCAATGCGATGTGCTCGGTCCCCATCGAAACCGGTTTTTCTCAGATCAAGTTCTTGAAGGCGATCAATAGGTCCATAAAGCGTCAACGAATCTCCCGTCTCCAAAGTCGTTGATCCAATGGGGCTGCCAATGTACTTGCCTTCGGTGCGGTGAATTCCCAAGACCAATACGCCTTCGGATGATAGACGTGATTCCGAAAGTGGTTTACCGGCGACCCAATCCCCTTCGTTGACTTGCAATTCCAGCACTACATAGCCCGACCCCAAGTGCAACAAAGAAACGTAGTCGCGAATATCGAGCTTGGTCCATTTGAGCAAAGCCCGCTCGATCAGCTTTGAAATCAAACGATCTACGAACTTACTCCGAGCCAGAAGTGACAGGATAAGAACCCCCACCAGTAACAAAAGGATTCGAAGGCTCCAATCTACGGGAGCGTCTGAGTTCTGCGTGAATGTTGCAATCACACTGGCGATAACACCGGCCATGCCAATGTTCCCCATCATCATCAACGAGGAAACGATCTTACGGCGGACGGGATGGTTGACGATCGATTCCGATTCCGTCGTCGTGAAACCGGCTCCTGTAAACGCAGATCTCGCCTGAAATCGAGCAATCTCTTCGCTTACGCCTGTTAGTGTCAAAGCGACCGATGCAGTCCTCGTAACGAGCAACGTTAGCGAGACGGTAAACAGTAATGTGAATATCGCAATCAACGTCTGGTTCCGGTCACCACTGATTTTTTCAAAGTTGAATCGACTATTGTTACAATTTCACTCTACTGCGTGAACAGCGATTTAATGGGGAGCTTTGGGCTGCCGAAATCTCCTGTCCTTTCAGCCGCCAATCCTCGCAATATCGAAAAACGCTGCCAAACGTCGGCTCTAGTCGAAAAAAGTGAAGCTTTTCAGGTACGCTTCCTTCCATGGAATCGAGCCGTTTCAACCTAGATGGAGTTGGGGAATGGAGCCGATTTCTTTATAGTTGGCCCGTAATAATTCGCGAACCGACCAGCCCGTTTGCGACTCCAAGAGTAAAGTTTACCGCGACACCACTCGCCCATCGCAAAAGCAAGTACACAATGACCAGTACGTCCAACGATATCCCAACTCGATTCGACTTTGCCACCGCACAAGAGCGCCTGTTTCAGATGTGGAACGAAGGAGGGTACTTTCACAGCGAACCTGATTCCAGTAAACAGCCTTTCACGATCGTTATCCCACCGCCCAACGTCACTGGAGCTTTGCACCTGGGCCACGCGCTGAACAACACTTTGCAAGACGTTGTTATTCGGTTCAAGCGAATGCAGGGATTCAACACGCTTTGGATGCCAGGCACCGATCACGCTGGTATCGCGACACAGGCACGTGTTGAAAAACGAATTCGGGAAACAGAAAACAAGACCCGTCACGACCTTGGCCGCGAAGGTTTGGTCGCGCGGATCTGGGATTGGAAAGATCAATACGAAAAACGGATCCTGGGTCAGCTCGAAAAGATGGGCTGCAGCTGTGATTGGCAACGGACACGATTCACGCTGGATGAGACTTGCGCCAAAGCGGTCCGACACACGTTCTACGACTTGTTCAATAAAGACCTGATCTACCGCGGCAAGCGGTTGGTCAACTGGGACTGGGATCTGCAAACGGCCGTTAGTGATGACGAAGTCGAAAACAAAAAGACGCCAGGGCACTTCTGGCATATCTGCTACCCGGTTATCGATCCTAAACCGAACGAACCCAAACAGATTATCGTCGCGACGACTCGTCCTGAAACAATGTTGGGTGACACTGCGGTTGCTGTTCACCCTGATCCGGCTGCCGCGCTGAAGAAAGTCCGCTCCGATCTGACCAACAAGCTCAAAAGCTGTAGCGAGTCGGAGCGTAGTGGTATCGAACAGCAGATCGCCGATCTCGATACGCGAACCGAAGAGATGTTACCTCATTTTGAATTGCTGCGCGATATGGCCAACGAGGGTCGGATGATCATGTTGCCGTTGATGGACCGTCCGATTCCGTTGGTTGCTGATGGCTGGGCCAAGCCGGAACTGGGCTCCGGTTGCGTAAAGATCACACCGGCTCACGACCCGAACGACTACGAAGTCGGAAAACGTTGTGACCTGCCAATGATCAACATCTTGACCAAAGACGGCATGATGAACGTCGAAGCGGGCAGCTACGAAGGGCTGCGAATCAAACAGGCTCGCAAAAAAGTTGTCGCCGACCTCGAAGAACTTGGCCTCTTGGACAAAGTCGAAGAGCGAGAGATCGAGTTGCCGATTTCCGACCGCAGCAAGACTCCGATCGAACCGATGTTGGCCGACCAGTGGTTCGTTCGCATGGACCGACTGGCCCAGTCCGCCATGGACGCGGTCGAAGATGGTCGCGTTAAAATTTATCCAGAACGTTATGCGACCGGCTACCTTAGTTGGTTGGGCGAAAAACGGGACTGGCCCGTTTCCCGTCAGCTGTGGTGGGGCCATCAGATTCCTGTTTGGTCAAAGCCATGTGAAACGCAAGCCGAATGTGATGAGCTGGTTGCACAGATCAAGGCTTTGGACGGGTTCACGACTGAGATCGCTTCGATCCAGATCGAACCGTGCGACGAAACGGACGACGAGAAACGAAAGCTGTTGGAATTGCCTCTAATGACCGTTCACGTTTGTGTTTTGAGCGAAGAGGATCCGATCGAAGCCAAACTAACCGCCATTGGGCTCACGCGCGAATCGGATGTTCTCGATACTTGGTTCAGTAGTGCCCTTTGGCCGCATTCGACTTTGGGTTGGCCAGAGAAAACGGCCGAGTTGGAGCATTACTATCCGACCAGCACGCTGATCACCAGTCGTGACATTATCACGCTGTGGGTTGCTCGTATGGTTTTGATGGGGCTAAACAACTTGGGCGAAATTCCCTTCAGTCAGGTTTTCATCCACCCCAAGATTTTAGACGGGTTCGGCGAAACGATGTCTAAGTCCAAGGGTAACGGAATCGACCCGTTGGATGTCATCGACAAATTCGGCGCGGATTCGCTTCGGTTCTCGATGGCGCATTTAACGAGTGATACACAAGACGTTCGCTTGCCCGCAGATTTCCAATGCCCATCTTGCGAAGAATCGTTCCCTCAAACGAAAAAGAATCGCGAACTGGCCCGAGTCGAATGCCCGAAATGTAAAAAACCATTCCATACTCAGTGGGCCGAATCCGAAGAAGACCTCGCACTTCCACGCGGGACGATTTTGTCCGAACGGTTCGAGTTCTCAAGGAACTTTACGAACAAACTTTGGAACGCCTCTCGTTTTGCGATGCTGAAGATGGAAGGTTTCCAACCGGGTCCGATCGACGAATCACAAATGACGGTCGAAGATCGTTGGTTGCTTAGTCGACTGTCTGCAGTCAGCGAAAACGTCACCAATTCACTTGAGCGTTATGGTTATGGCGACGCAACGAGAGAACTTTACAATTTCGCTTGGGACGATTTTTGCAGTTTCTACATCGAGATGCTCAAAGACCGCTTGTCCGATGATGCTGAACCGGCAACACGAACGCACGCGCAGCGGATGCTGGCGTACGCGTTGGATTGTCTGCTTCGTTTATTGCATCCGATCATTCCCTTTGTCACGGAGGAGATCTGGCAAACACTTAACCAGTTCGCACCGCAGCGGGGTTTCGATGCAGAAACGCCATCCAAATGTTTGATCGTTGCTGAGTGGCCAGCGGTTGATAGAAAGTGGCAAGACGAAGGGATCGAAGCTCAGTTTGTTCGGTTCCAAGAATCTTTGGCCGCGGTTCGAGAGATTCGTAACAGCCAAAATATTCCGCCCAAGAAGAAAGTCGAATTTGTAGTTCGTTGTGGTAGCGAGATTGAGTCGTTGCTCAAGCCGTTGTCCAGCTTTTTTGATTCGCTCGCCAATGCTCAGCTAAAAGAGTTGGGTGAAGAGATCGAAATTCCTCCTACAAACGCGACTCGCGCGATGAAGGGGATCGAAGTTTTTGTCAATCTCGAAGGTTTGATCGACAAAGAAGCGGAGATCAAAAAGTTGGAAAAGGAACTGCAAAAAGTCCAAGGCAATATCACGGGTAAGGAACGAAAGCTCTCCAGCGAAAAATTCGTGCAAGGAGCTCCCGCCGAGATCGTCCAGCGAGAAAGGGACACCCTGGAAAAGCTGTGCGAGCAATTGAAAACGCTCGAAGCAGCTTTGGACAGTCTCAAGAAGTAAC
>CAZDBA010000048.1:0-30075 GCA_964503615.1 uncultured Pirellulaceae bacterium | reverse complement strand
GCTTCGCGAAGTGAGATCACACCGTCCGAACCCGCGTTCGCATTCAAAGCTGCTACGGATGACAGGTCGGCGTCAGCGCTGACAACATCATCAAGCGTGGTAACCGTTACCGTTTCGAGTGTGCTGTTCCAGTTCTGTATGGCGTCAACGGAGAATGCAATCTCGGTATCAACGGCACCAACAACAAACTCAAAATCCCAATCGCCACCCAAATCAGAATGTCCGGTTACATCATCACTTGCAGCAACATCCGCCATGGTCAATTCGGAGATCGACTCAGTCAGTTCAATACCCGCGTCGTTGGCCGCTAAGTTACATCCGTAGATCAAAATATCCGCTTCATCATTAAGGGCCCCTGCCCATTGCGCGAGTTGGCCAGCGTAAGCATCCAGCGATTGGTTGTTGAGTACTGTGTTCCCGAGTTGTATTTCACCTGGTGAACCATGAGAAACGATATGAATGGCAGCAATATCTGATTGTTCGGCAAGAAATTCTGTGATTTGATCGATTCCATCCCTGTCGCTGTCAAGGATCACAAACTCAAATTCCTGCTCTCCGCTGGCGTCCTCGACCAACCCGTTCAGTAATTGTTCAGCGTCTTCCACAGCAGCGTCCACAAAAACGATTTCCCGATTGACTGCGACTGAGGCATCATCTCGACCGGCGTTAGCATCTTCGTTTGGGCTGGCGACGTTTTCGGCTTCCACAGCTACATCGACTGGCAAAGGAGTTGCGCTAAGCATCACGCGCTCTTCCAGCGCGACGATGTTCGAGTTGCTATGGCTTGAAGATTCGGTCTGGCTCGCATTTGAAATTGCTGCACGCAGTTTCGCGAGTTTGATCTTCGTTTTGTTGATAAGGTTGGAAAGTTTCACAGGACTGATGGGTTCGAGAAAGGAAAGTTGTGATGGAAGAAAAGGACTGTGTTTTTTGGCGGAAAAATGCGCGCAAAGTCCACATGAAACCTAGGTTGAAGTACTTGAGGATGTGTCCGGAAGTTGAGTTTTCGGAATACTTCAATTGCAACCAAGTGGATGAAAGTACCGCTCGTAACGATTTTTCAGGCCCTGTCAAAGACTACTGCAACCAACGCATTTCCTGACGGTCCGAATTTCGTTTAAGCACGAGGCGTGTTAATCACGATCAATTACTAGACCTACCTCTCGTTAAATCTTCTCTTTTTCTGATTATTCCCGGTTAAAATGCTCGATCGCTCCTTACCCAACTCCCACCAAGATGCACCCATTCACATTCCCATTCAGGAACCAGCACATGCGCGCGAGAGTTCTGTCCTGCGCGAATCCATACTGGAAAAAGTGAAGCTTCGAAAAATCTTTATTGTTGATGATGAAGAAGCGATTGTTTTAATCACCAAACGTCATCTGGAGCGCGCCGGTTACGACAACTGCATCTACACGACCGACGCGACCAAAGTGATCGATATCTCGATCCAGCAAGTCCCGGACTTGATGCTGTTGGACATTCGGATGCCGAATATCAACGGCTTGGAAATCCTGAAATTGATTCAGCAAAACCCTGTGCTTCGCGAAATGTCAGTTGTTGTTTTGACCTCTGAAACAGATCCCAAAATAAAAAATCATGCGTTGGATTTGGGAGCCAACGACATTCTGCACAAGCCCATCGACGCCGTAGAACTAATACCTCGAGTCCAAAGTGCGCTACTGGTTAAGACTCACCTGGATCAGGTCGCGTCTCAGAAATCTGAACTGGAAAAGCAAGTTCGCAGCCGGACCAAAGAGCTTTACCAATCTCGTCAACAAGTCATCTTGAGTCTTGCGAGGGCGGCCGAACACCGTGACGATGATACGGGAAACCATGTTTTGCGTGTCGGAGTCTACTCAGCAATGATCGCCGAAAAATTGGGATGGAAACCAGATGCGGTTGAGATGCTTCAACAAGCCGCTCAACTGCACGACGTGGGCAAGATTGGAATACCCGATAGTATTCTGTTTAAACCGGGAAAGCTTGATCCGGAAGAGTTCGAGCTGATGGAAAAACACTGCATGATCGGCAAGAACATTATTTCGCCGTATGAAGCGCAGGAGCGAGATGCCCTTCGCGCACATGCTCGACTGGGACAGGGAATTTTGCACATCCGCAATTCACCCCTGATGATGATGGCGTCTTGTATTGCACAAACCCACCACGAAAACTGGGATGGTAAAGGCTACCCGTTGGGACTTAAAGGCAAAGATATTCCTGTCGAGGGCCGGATTGTAGCTGTCGCAGATGTCTTCGACGCGCTGGCAAGCAAACGGACTTACAAAGCCGCTTTTCCACGTGAGAAATGTTTCGAGATCATGCGCGAGATGAGTGGAAAGAAACTGGACCCGAAAATGGTCGATGCATTTTTCTCTTGCGGTTCCAAAATCGTCGAAGTTCAAATGCAACTCGCCGACGACGAGTAGGCCCCTATTGTAGTACCCAAATTCGTTGATGATTCGATAGTTGATACAGACCAAAGCGCGATGGCGCTTCGGGATTGTTTTAACTTAACTCGAGAATAATCTTGTTCTGACGTTCGTTGGACCGCAGCAACTGCAAACGATTTGCAAACTGTTCCCGTTCCAATCCGGTTTGAACGTCTCGAATGCTGGATTGGATATCGGTTTCAATTTCACCTGCCTGAGCGATCTTGCGAATCGTTTCTGACAACCATGCAGCGTGAGTCTCCAACAGCCAATCGGCGGCGGACACGAACGTCTGGCAAGAACCAGGTTGGCCTTGTCTGGCACAACGACCAATCAACTGTCGATCCACCCGATAGGACGGGTGACATTCCGATACTATCACGTGCAAACCGCCTTTCTCGATCACTTCGTCAGGCATTTTGAAATCGGTCCCTCGACCAGCCAGATTGGTTGCAATCGTAATTGCTCCAGCGAGCCCCGCGCGGGAAACCAATTCGGCTTCGTCCGCATCCTGAGTACCATTCAGAAGTTCATAGTCCAAGTTTGCACCGCTCAGACGTTCGGCCAGCAGTTGGCTTTCCTTGATCGTACGAGTGCCAATCAACACTGGCCGACCTTGGCTTTGCAATTTCGCGATGCTCTGCACGATCGCATCCCATTTTCGGTCGGCATGATCAAACACACGCATTGGAAGCGCAAGACGTTGGGAAGGTTTACGAAGCGGTATTGTTTCCACGCCCATCCGATAGATCGTTTTGAACTCGTTAATACAGCAATGCGTTGTACCGGTCATTCCAGCCATACTCTGATAAAGCCGGTAAAAGCGTTGCCGGGTTATCGTTGCCAATGGTAACGACTCCGGAGAAATGGCAAGTCCCTCTTTCGCTTCAACCGCCTGATGAAGTCCACTTTGCCAGGACCGGTCTTCGAAAATTCGTCCGGTTGATTGGTCAACGATTCGTACACCTTCATCACCAACAACATACTGAACGTTGCGGATAAAATGATGCTCCGCACGCAAAGCGGCCTCGATGTACCCCTTCCATGGACGGATCAATTCGCGAGTCGGGATGGCCAAGTCCTGGCTATGAATCTGGATTTTGCCTTCGCTCGTCAGTTCGATTGCGCCTGGGCTGGGCTCCCGAAAGTGGAGTCCCTCTTGGAGTTGCAAAGCGACGATCCGAGCAAGTTTAACCGCGTTTCCGTCTGGCGCTTCGCCGGCTTGGAACTCGGACAGCACTTGTGGAGATGTTGCATCATCGATCAAAACGTTGTCCGCTTCGTCGACAATCGAGAACCCCAACCCGCGTTGAGTCAGTGGGTCGCCCGATTCACCTTGAAGGCTGTCGAGCATTTGATGTCCGAACGGTTTTTGCTTTTGCGCCTTAAGAATCAATTGGTCACGCAAATAGTCGAATCCGAATTCGTATCCCGTTCCATAGGTAATGTCGCAATCGTAAGCAGCTTTGGTTTTACCTGGATCTGGCGGCCCTTCACCACTTGGCAAAAGCCCCACTGATAGTCCGATCGCTTCGTAGACACTCTTTAACTGTTGGTAGTCGCGCTCGGCCAGGTAGCTGTTGGGCGTGGCGACGTGTACGCCTCGGCCAAAGATACCGCCGAAAACGGCACCCGGAACCGCGGAGATCGTTTTCCCCTCGCCGGTTTGCATTTCCGCAACCTTCCCGTTGACCAACGCACTGCCAGCAAGCAATTGCACGTCGTACAGTTCCATACCCAAGACGCGATAGGTTGCTTCTTTAGCAAACGCCATCGCTTCGTCGGCCAATTCGCCCCTTTCCCGATTACGAGACAACGCTTTGACTCGCAAATCGTTAAAGCCGTTGGTGAGTTGCCCATCGGTCAGCGGTTTCAGGGACTCGCGAATTCGGGCGACGCTGGCCAACATTCGGGCTTGTTGTTTGTTGAAACGCCGCCGCGGAATGAGCGGTACCGAGCCAGATTGATGCGAGGCGGAACGGGTTGGATTCTCAAGGCTCATCGTCGCTCTTTATTGAACCTGAAACAAAGTCCCTGCCGCCTGTTTCAGTTTCACGAGAGAAACTGAATAGTCGAATTGTGCTTCGGCAAAGGCAGCTTCTTCATCTGCCAATCGCTCTTGAGCATCCAGTAAATTCTCCAGCAGCAACGTTACTGAATCACTTTCATCAGGCAGCGTCTGCCAGCGATCGGTAAGGTAACTTGCTTCGTTTTGCGATGCAACCATCGCGTAGTATCGTCCTTGCATTTCCTGGTGAGCCGTTTGGACTTCGCGAACTGCGAGTTCGACTTCTGTCAAACCGGTTTCAACAACGGCACGAAACTGATGCATCGCGCGGTTGGCTTCCCAGGTTCGACGATTCTGCCGAGCCAGCGCGGCTCGGTTCCCGATCGGAACTTCGAATTCAAACCCTACATTAAAACCGGGACGACCATCTGAGAATTGGTTTGCGAATGAACCGACAACGTCGAAACTTCCCTCTAGACCCGCCACGTAGGAACCGACCACCAGATCCAATTTAGGCAGCACATCGTTGCGAGCCACTCCCAGCCGTACCGTGGTCGCTTTGACATCGCGAATCGAACGTGAGATATCAGGCCGATTGGCCAACGCCGTTGAAATCGCGTCGCCCAGATTGATGCCCAAATAATCGAGATTGGGCAGGTCGGTTGGCACCAACTCCATACGAGTCGCGCTGATAATCTCCTGGTCATTGACCAACAAACGGATTCTCGATTCCGCATTCTTGACCGAAGTCACCGACCTCGCGATTTCGGCTTTTCGATTGGCTACCGCGGCTCGGGCGCGAAACACCTGTCGCTCAAGAGCATCGACCTCGGCGCGACCTTCCAGTTGAGCAAGGATTTTTTCGGCCGAGATCAACAGCTTCCTTCGCTGTAGCAGTTCGGAACGGGATCGCACCAACTCCCAATACGTTTCGGTCAGGTCGGTCAGATGCTGTTGAATCTCTTCCAGAAACTGATCACTGGCAGCTTGAAAATTGATGTCTGCCAATACGACCAAGCTTTCGTTTACCGCCCTGCCTCGACCGCGCAACAAGGGTTGTTTGTAGTTGAGTACCAGACGGGAGTTGCCTTGATCCTGAGGCACAAGAAACTGAGAGTTGCTTTGCAAAGTGGAAAGTCGCTGGGAAAGCTCAAACTCGCCACCCGTGCGAGTTCGACGACGTATTCCGCCCTCGGCGAACCATTCCTGTTGTTGAAAGCGGGAGTCGTTGTTTCCCGTTGTCAGCGTATTGCCAACTGGATCGTTTTGATCATCGTACGTCGATTCGAGAAAAGCCAACCAATCGAACTGGGATGATTCTTCAAGCAATGATGCGCGCTGAATATGAGGCTCAGTCGCTGCGATTTGAATGTGAGGCGAGTTAAACAAAGCGCGTTCGATCAACGCATCCAGAGAAACCAGAAACGGTGATGACTTAAGCCCCAGATGGTTCCTGGTTTCATGCGACCACCAAGGTTGAAAGCCCATGGGTAACTCAGAAGTTTGAGGGGCAATGAATTCGTCGAAAGGCTGTAACGCTGCACGCGATTGATAAGCAGACAATAACCCTCCATCTGGTCCCGTTCTATTGACAGGTGGGGTCAGAATCGGCGGAACTGCCGGGAGTTTCAGTGAAACGTGATCAACCAGTGCCTGTCCGTTAGTCGAAATGATTTCGAAATACGAATGTCCAATTTCGGCAGGATACTGCTCAGGAAGTTCGGGGCTGAACTCGTTCAAAACCACTTCTGGGCCGAACTGGTTGAAGACCACTTCAGGACCAACTTCTTCCAAAATCAGTTGTGGACCGTCTTGGTTCCAAATCACTTCGGTATGACTGACACCAGCGACTGAGTCTGACGAGGAATTGGCGCTTTCTGCCAAACTGGCTTGGATAACCTCCGTTGGAGATCGCGGTATATAGTCTGCTTCGTTTGGCAACTTAGTTGGTGGTTGTACCGAAAGCGGAAGCGGCGCAAACCCAAACTCGGTGGGAGTCATCGTTGTTTGTTTTGGCAGATCGACAACCGTGTAGTCCTCTTTATCTTGAGGAGTTTGGGCTTGAAGGTCGTTGTGCCAGAAATCAAGATTTGCGACAGCGAATATCGTTGCGAACAAGGCGCAACGCAATCCAAGTGCAAACGTTATTTTCGGACATACAGACATATGCCTGACAATCGGTATATCAGGCATATTTTATTAACTCGTACCAAAATTAACCCAATGGAATCTTCAAACGCACTCAAAACGCGCTAAAAACACGATAAAAACGTTCCGCTAAATTATGCAAGCATACAAAGCGACACCTCCTATTTGGGGGCTTGGAACAAAACGTAACTGGCTCGCCAGAGTTCTGGGCATGGCAATATTCACCCGAAGTCTGGCAACATCGACTACGTCAGTATGTCACCCTTCCAGTGGTTGAGCATCTTCGATCTTGAACTCCCCTGCCCTCTCGACAACTTTGCCAGTCTCTTTGCAAGTTCGAATTTCAACCGGGCCGTTCCAGAACTCGTCCATGATTCGGTGTAGATCCTCATCGATATGTTGCAAACGAAACTCTGCGCGATGCACTAAATGTTTGTCATCGGGACAATACCAGTGCAGCTCATCCTTTGCTCCCTCTGGGCGAGGGAACTCGACGATCAACCCGATCGTCCCATCTGGCCGTTGAGGACGGTGGGGTACATCTTTGGGCAGTAAGTACATTTCGCCTTCGCGAATGATCACATCATAGGGATCACTGCCGTCCAGTGGCCGCACTCGCAGCGCGATATCTCCTTTGAGTTGATAGAACAATTCCTCTGTCGCGTTCACGTGATAATCATTACGCGTATTTGGCCCTAGGGAAACAAATACGATTACGTTCTCCGCCTCGCAAAAAAACTGGCGATTCATTACAGGGACTTTAAACTCGTCCCGATGATCCTCTATCCATTTCATCAGGTTAAAAGGTTTTGATCCGACCATAATTATCTCCGCGTGTGCTGCGAGGTTGAAAGCGTGTATTTGATTAGATGCGCATTTAAACCAAGTTGATATGTTGTTGCAAGGTAGCGAATATCGAATCCCAGTGCCGAGCCTGAATTTTTTTTGACAATCTGAATCAGTTTAAGGGAACAAATGCCGCGATCTGGAATCTAATAAAGTAAGCAACACAACTTTGGGAGAATCTTGTCATGCTTCGTATTTCGACTGCGCTATTAATTGTATTGGTGTCGTTTCATAGTCTTGGCTGCAGTAGTGCAGAGTATGACAAAAGTGTTGGTTATAAAAGCAAAAGCGCCGAGAAAAGTAATGCCTTTAGTGTCGAGGATGAAGGATGGAGCAACGAATCGACAGCAGAATACGGAGACCAGAAAGTTGATAGCGACACCAATAAAGCAGTTTCAGCAAACAGCCCGGCTCGCAAGATTATTTACACCGCAGAGCTTTCGATCGTCGTAGAACAGTTCGATGGCGTCCAAAGTCGAATCAGCAAACTTGTTGAAAAACATGGTGGATTTATTTCGTCGGCAAACCTTGGAAGGATGACAGGCGAGCGCCGCAGCGGAAGCTGGACGGTACGCATTCCGGTCAAGAACTACCACGACTTCCTGAATGCGGTTGGAGACATTGGCGTTCCCGAATCGCGAAACGAAAACGCGTCGGACGTAACGGAAGAGTTCGTCGATATCGGTGCCCGAATCGAAAACAAAAAGAAGCTTGAGGCTCGCATCCTGGAATTGTTGGAGCGACCGGACGACAAAATCCAACATGTAATCGAAGTCGAAAGAGAGCTGGCTCGAGTCCGCGAGGCAATCGAACGAATGGAAGGCCGCCTGCGATACCTGACCGATGCGACTTCGCTGACTACCGTCGACATTAACATCCGCGAAGAACGTGACTACATTCCGCCCCAAGCCCCTACACTCACTTCGCGAATCAGCAACGCATGGTCCGCCTCGGTCATAAATGGCCGACGGTTTTTGGAAAACCTCGTTGTATTTATTGTTGGCAACGCAATCGGATTTGGCATCTTTTTGTTAGCTTGCTTGATCGCCATTCCCATTCTGCGAATAATCTGGCGAAAAGTAGCTCGCATGCTAAAGCCGAAAACACGCGAACGTTCCCGTTCAACGTCATAGGGCCCAAAAATTCAAACTACCAAGCGGGCTCGACTTGGACGAGGTTCACTCGCTCGCGCTTTTTGAATTTGCGCACTCATACTAGCCGGACGCGCCAGCGAGTGGGATTTCGAGGATTTGCTCCCACTCGCACCTGTTTTTCCCGTCGGACGCTTTGTCCTTGCTGCTGCCCTGTCTATAGTTGAAGAGTGAAAGCCGTTTTCGTTTTTGTGCTTGCTCTTGACCTTAATCTCAGGTGTATCTGTCGATGTCCCGTCTAGCCGTTTATGAAGCCAGTCTGAGATTTTTTCTGGAACCAATTAATGAGTTCCTGGATGATCCCGAGGTCACCGAGATCATGGTTAACGGGCCCAGTGAAATTTACGTCGAACGTGGCGGGCAAATCTCTGACACCAACGCCAGCTTTGATAGCGAAGACGCGTTGCGATCGGCAGTGAACAATCTGGCTCAATCGGTCAGCCGGACGATCTCCAAAGAGCGACCGATTCTCGATGCCCGGCTGCCTGACGGCTCGCGCGTGCATGCGATCATCCCACCCAGCTCGCGCGTGGGAACTTGTTTGACTATTCGTAAATTTTCAGCCACGCCGCTTACGATGGATAGCCTGATTCAGTACGGCAGCTTGACCGAAACGGCCCGAGAGTTCATGGACATTTGCATCCAGTTGCGAAAGAACGTGATCATTTCTGGCGGTAGCGGAACGGGAAAGACTTCGATGCTGGGCGCTCTGTCCCGCGCGATTCCCGAAGGCGAGCGGATCGTGGTGATCGAAGACACCTCCGAGTTGCGACTGTACCAAAAACACTGCGTCTATCTCGAGTCTCAACCGGCCACCAAGAAAAGCGAGATTGAGATCTCGATTCGAGAACTGTTCCGCGCCTCGTTGCGAATGCGCCCGGACCGAATTGTTGTCGGCGAAGTTCGTGGCGGTGAAGCGCTTGACCTGATTCAATCAATGATCAGTGGACATGAGGGCAGTCTCTCCACCGTCCACGCCAGTTCAGCTTACGATGCGCTGGTTCGATTAGAAACGTTATCACTCATGTCGGAGATCGAGATCCCCATCTATGTCGCGCGTTCCCAAGTCGCGTCGGCGATCGACATCGTCTTGCAATTGACTCGTTCCAGTCATGATGGCCGGCGACGCGTCAGCAAGATTAGCGAAGTTCTGCGGCTAGATTCTGAAAATCGTTATCAAACTGTCGACCTTTTCTCGCTTCAGCCTAAAAAATCTGACGGCGGTCCTGACCTGCTGATCGATCTGGAGCTTCAGCCTACCGGAAATAAGCCTGTTTTTTGCAGCGAACCGTATCTTCAAGGATTGCAGGCGGAGATAGAACTTTCTCAGGATCTTTGGAAAGACCCTCGTATTACCGAGTAAAATTAACGTTAGCCCATTGGCGTAGCGTTATACTGCATTGATAATGTTATACTGGGTTTAGCTGACCAGATTTAAAGCAAATGAAACATCGACTAAGGCAAATCGAAACTTCCCGCCGCGGCGCTGCGTCTCTCGATTACGTTCTTGTTTTGGGCGTAATACTTCCGCTCGTTTTGTTTTTGTTCACCGTTGTCCCTCGCATGATCCAACTGGTCTACGAAATGGCAATTGTGATTGTAGGATCCCCCTTGATGTCTAGCTTTTGAATTTCGGCGTTATCATCAAAGGATATTCTGCTTCGACAGGAGAGACTTAAACTTCAGAAGCGACTCAAGGTCGAGTTCGTTCCGGAGTCTAAGAAGCAAGTTAGAAAGTAAAAAATGAAAAAGAGATTGAACAACCTTTTGGCCCGCGTCCACAACGATGAAAAAGGTGGAGTGAGTCTGGAAACCGTGTTGATCATCGGCGCAATCGCGTTGCCGATTTTGATTTTCCTTTTTCTCTTTGCGTGGCCAAGAGTAAAAGATCTGTTCAACGATGGCATGGACGATCTCGAAGACGCGGCGCGAGCACGGTGATGATCGCCACATGGCTGTTGCTGGGGTTTATGGTGATGGCAACCGCAACCGATATCCAGCAACAAAAGATTTTTAACTGGACGACCTACACCGGGATCGTTCTTGCAATCGCAGTCGCCGCGGTCTCGACCTTCCTCCAGCGACCTGAAATTGCGATCGTAGGGCTCGCGCAAAGCGCGTTAGGCTTGCTGGCCTGCGGGGGTGTGATGCTTGTTTGTTTTGTGTTGTTCCAGATTGGCGGCGGCGACGTAAAATTACTGGCGATGGTCGGTGCGTTTTTAGGGCCGGCTCTGGGCATGGAAGCGATCCTGTGGACTTTTGTTTTAGGTGCCGCAATGGCGGTGTTGGTTTTGATCTGGAAACTGGGCGCGATCAATCTCGCTCGCAGTTTGTATCAACAAGTCATGCACCGATGTGGATTCAAAATGTGGGGCCCGTTAAGCGAGAAAGAAAAAGCTCAACTACAATTGCCACTTTATCTGGCGCCCAGCGCATTGCTGGCTGTTGCCATCGTTCGTTTTTCGCTCGTTGAAAACTTGCTCAATCATTAAAGGAAAGGGCACGATGATACAAAACGCGATCCTCGCTTGCCTGCCTTGGGCGGGTCTCTTACTGGCTGCCGTCGTCCTGGGGCGAATTGCGATCTGGTTCAGTGGTGCTCGTTTGGACCTGAGCAAGCTGAAAAGTACCCACCGCTGCGAACAGGGAAGCGTGCAAAGTCTCAGTTTTGTTTTGACTTTGCCCATTCTGATCATGATCATGATGCTAATCGTTCAAGCCAGCCAGATCATGATCGCGAACATTGTAGTTCATTATGCCGCCTACGCCTCGGCGCGGGCCGCAGTGGTCTGGATCCCCTGCAATGTGAGTTTTGTGGAACCGGCCAATCTGGTTGCCGAGTTTAACTTGATCGAAGAGATTAGAGAAAACGGTGGCATCTCCTCACAGTATCGTGTTCAGCCGATCGGTGATAAATACGATAAAATCCGACAAGCGGCCGTGATCGCCGTCGCTCCGCTTGGCCCCAGTCGAAGTCTGGGATATTCGATGTCGTCCAACGAAACTCAAACGGCAATCGCCTTGGCCAACGCTTATCGAGGGTTAGATTCCGATTCGCAAACCAACCGACTCATTTCACAACGACTGGCTAACAAGCTGGCCTACTGCTACTCCAATACCGATGTCGATGTCACGTTCTGGCATCGCTTTGGCCCCGAAAATCGATTGTTGCATGATCCGCCGCTGTTTCTGGGCCTCGAAGATTTTGAAGGCCGGGCAATCGGCTGGCAAGATCATATTACTTCTACGGTCAGCTTTGACGTTCCTTTGCTTCCCGGTCCCGTTCGCTGGTTTGCACCCGCCGCGCGGCGTGGAGCCGTCAGCAAAACCGATGTAAGAGGCGAGGTCTACACATTCAGCATCTCTGCTTCGGCGACGATGGGTAACGAAGGCCAAAGACCGGTGTTGGCTTATTGGCAGGAGGAGTTTTGATGAAATTCAAATTTGTTTCCGCCCCACCTTTTCGATTTCTGAACCGTTTGCATCGGGATCAGAGAGGTTCGATCAGTATCGTTTCGGTGTTCGCGGTAATCTTCTTTGCCATGGTGTTGGGCATGGTGATGAATATGGGTCGCCGCGCCGATCGAAAAATCAAAATGCAAAATGGCGTCGATGCCGCCGCGTATTCGGGTGGCGTCGTGATCGCGCGCAGCATGAACACTTTGGTGTTTACCAACCGCCTGTTGTGTGACGTGTTCGCGTTGACTGCCTATTTGCGAGAGGCTCGTGACCGCAACTCGCAAACACTTAGCGATGAGATATTAGAAGCTTGGGATCAAGTCGCTGGTGATTTTTCATCCGCTCCGTTGACTAAATTTTCCAACCTGACCTTGGCGATTCCGCAAAAAACCAGGCTGGAACGTCAGTTGATCTCTGTCTTTTCTGATCAGAACGCTGCCGTTTCAGAACAACTTCTGCCGGTCATGGAAAGCATCCTGGCTTTCGAAGTGATTCCCGAATTTCAACGCACGCTGGCCGCATCCGCACCGCGGTTGGCGAATCTGGCGGCCAATGAAATTGCACAGCGACACGGCCCGCAGAGTTCTGGATTGAGCGGTGAACAAAGTATGGCTGCATTGATGTGGCGCACCGATGCTCAACCGTTTGACAGCGAAGCGGAAGAGAATTTTTCAACTCTACCCGTTGCCGATCCTGTCTTTGATACAACCATGTTCCAGCCCCAGTACTTCCGAGCAGCGCGCGCACAGCGAAGCTCGATTTCCAATCGGTATTTAACCGCGCTGAATAGCAGAATGTTGCCAGAAGTGACGAGTCGGGCAAATTTGTCTCAGTTCGCAAGGCTTTGGCGCGGGATCACATGCGGCTACTTGAACGACCTACTGGACGAGTATCCCGATAGCAATCTATTGTTTCAATTGCGGGAAAGTGATCTCCGACAAATCGCCCGGAACGAATACATCGAGCAGGAGTACTTGTTTGTGGGGGTTGGCTATTGGCAATCGATGCCCGAACGTTTGCCAGGTCTTTTCCGCAATCCGATGGACGCAGATGACATCACATTTGCCCAAATAAGATTATTCGTTCCCCGCAATCGACTCATTTTTCGTGATGACCGTTTGCCTAACGAAGTACGGATCTTTCGACAGCGTCATTCCCAAGCACGAAACTTGTTGAACCAACACTGGACCGTCCAGTTGGTGCCTGCTACGTCGTCCAGCATACCGTTCATTCTGGAAACCACACCCCCGAACATTGAGATCACTGTTCCCAGCTTGGGAGGAATTAGCGTTGAAGAATTTCGCCGCCTCAACACGCACTAGCCAACGGCGAGGGTTGGCCCCTCTGGAGTTGGTTTTCGTTCTGCCACTACTGATGACCATTATGGCTGTTATTATCGTATTCGGTTACGCAGCCAGTTGGAAATTGCGCACCGAAACGGTTGCCCGTGATACTCTGTGGCGCGAACGGGGTGAGCGGTTTGCACACAGGAACGCTTTCGCTCCGGAATGGCCTTTGGACTCCAGTCAGTCCATCCGTCGTGCCGAGCCACTGAATTCGATAACGACCGTTCCTGTCGTATCCCTTCCGATCATTGCTGGTCCCATACCTGCTGTGAATGTGAACGCCAACCGATTGGACTTTACCCGCGGTATGCAGGCGGGAGTCGCCGAGCTGAATCGTGATCCACCCATTTTCTCAAGCCTGACTTCGTTTCGCTTTACTGTTGACCATCCGTTGCTGACCGATAGTTTTCAGATTTGGCAAATGAGCTCAACAAACAACAGTCGCAAGATACCGTTGATTTACGAAATCGGTTTAGACTTTATCCGTTCCTCTGGCAGCTTGATCAGTGCGGTCTTGGCCCTTGAAAATCCCGCGCTTCTATCTCGACTGGCAGCTTTGGATAACGACCCCGACTTTCTCTTACCCGGTTTCAGACGCAATTTTGTCCCTCAAGTCCCCCGGTTTTGCGAAAGCGACCCTGATGTCGTCCAAGCTCAACAAGTCAGTCGGACTATTTTCAGGATTCAACGGCTTCCGATGACTCTCGCGCAAGCCTCGATTGGCCTGTACCGAAGCCAACTAAACGCAAATCCTCCACCCACTGCGATCAGGCAGATGGAACTAGAGCGAAATATAAACGTATTGGAGCTTTGGCTGATTACACTAGAAGAACTCCAACAAGGAACCCAATCGAATTGAAAAATCGTTCTCGAAAGAGCCTTTGTTGATGCCAAATCAGACTGAGATAAAGCGAACTGTGCCTGATAACCCCGCTCTCCACGGCGCGGCGGATGGGAGGGGCACCGCACATAGGCAGCGACCCGTTGCGACTCAGATTTTTGGCTGGACCAATAACCTGATCGCGACTGCTGTTGTGATCGTGATTGCGCTGGCAGTGGGGACTCAACTGATTGCCTGGTGGCGGCCTGCACCCGAGCCCGATTCGGGTCCGCCAACAAGTTTGCAGTCTTGGTCGACGATGGAATCATGTGCTTTGGTGTTTGGAGATTCACCCCACTCATTGATTCACGAACAAACCAACGGTGCCATCGACGACGTGTACGATTTTCTGACTAAAAAAGTCACCGCGGTTTTGGAAAGATCTCCCGACCCGGTCGGTACTGTAGGGCCAGAGGAAAAGCGGATGTTAACAAGCACCCAAGAACTTCCGCCCTTCGATGAGCGTACTGGCAAGTGGCGTTTATTTCAGGTGCGCGATCCGTTGGGACGTGGGCTGCCTACGGTGATTGGTATTCGTGACGACTGCATGATCACCCAACAGAATCAACAGCGGTCGCGGATGACTGTTTGGGGCATCGCCATGCCCAGCTCTGAAAATGAATGGACATCGTTTACTTCGTTTGCATCGGCGGAGAACAAAAGTGAGTCGTCGACCGGGCGCCAATTTGAATTGCCGACTCCTGATGGCTCGCGGAAGACTGTTTCGCTTGCGGACCCCCAAGACGGTTCCCAAATGGTCGGATTCGTCGGCGGTTCGATTTCTGACTCGATCGCATTTTACGAATCGTGGGCGACTGCCAACAATTGGAGCACGAAATTCAATTCGGTTGACCTTCCGACATTGCAAACCGATTGGCAGCAAACATTTCTACCACCTGAAAAACCGAACGACGACTTGCATCAGGTCTGCTTTCGTGTCGTATTGAATGTGGGCGCAAACAATCAGGTGCGTGGACTGGTAGTGACCCAGCCGAATACGACCCAACCCAGCACAAAGATGGAAAACAAGGAATTTGCAAAATGAAGAATTGGATTGGGTTGCTGATCGCGCTTTCGCTAGGCGTAGTGGCTTGCCTTTTGAACTGGCAGTACCTTGACCGCAAGTCGAAAGAGATCGAAGTCGTTTCGTTTCTCTCGATTGCCGAGGAGGTACGATTGAAACAAGGCGACATGTTTATGGAAGAACACTTTGTTCGTCTGGATATTCCGCGCAAGAATGTGGGTAGCCTCGAGGAGACAGCCGTTTTGTACAGCGATTTGCAAACAGTCGTCAGCTTGAAAGCGATTCATGACTATCGCGGGGGTGAAATCATCTTGCGTCAGGAACTCAAAACGCCGCCGACCGCACTCAAATTGGACGAGGGCGAACTTGCTTTTTGGATTCCGGTAAACTCAGCTACTTTTGTTTCAGCGCTGGTTAAACCGGGTGACACTGTTTCGTTTTTGGTTCCCAACCCTGCCGTGGTCTTCAGCGAACTTGACCTGGGAGAAGAATCGGAGCGACCCACTGGTCCTCAGTTTGGTGACAACAGACCCACACCTCCCGTACCAACCGGTTCGCTCAAAAGCGAATTGGTCGGACCGTTTCGTGTCATTTCGCTGGGTGACCGATTGGGTAGTTACGAAGTCAGCTCAGCCAGCGGTCGTTCTCAAGCTCGAGAAAATGTGATCGGAGTCGCCGTTACAAAGGGTGATAAGAATTCGGAAAAGCTGTTTCAGCTGACCGGCTCACCCAGTTTTCGCCAGGCAGGCGTCGTATTGCATCCCCGCGAAGAAGAAAAGTAAATCCCAACGTGTTCATGAAACCAAGTTACAAGAGTATTCAGTGAAAATCTGGTTCAACCGAATTAACGATAGCCGACGATCTGTATTTGAGATCGAGGATAAAAACGAAGACGGTGATTTCTTTGACGTTGAAATCACGATCGGTCGCGATCCGGATAATATGCTTGTGTTGGAAAGTCCGCTTGTCTCGCGACGACAGGCGCTGATCCGTCGCAAGGGTGAACATTTCGAATTGGAGAACGTTGGGCTTAACGCTTGCATGGTTGGCGAAGTCGACATTGGGGTTGGACAAACCGTTTCGTTTGATACTGCAACGCAGATTCGTATCTGGCCTTACTCGCTGTCGCTCGAAAAGGAAGCGGTTTTCTCGGTCAGCCGCAATGAGATCGATGCCCATGTCCGCACTGAACTTGCAAACCTGGAACAGCGGATTCACAAACAGTTGCTGGAACGACTGGATCTGGTAGGGCTGGAGACATCTCGCCGACCGGAACGCGAAAGCATCTTGTTACTGGAAAACAACATCGAGGATTCGTGTCGCGAGTTGGAGGTCTTTTCCGAAGCGAACCAAACGTTGTTGGACAAGATCGTTGGGCTCGTACTGCGTGATCTTCTGACTAACCAAATCATTATGGACAGTGGTGACCAGTCGGGCGTAATCGCGCCTTTGGCCTCAAACGAGTTCGACCTTCCTGTGACTTTGATTCCGGAGCGGGAAACCGAACTGCAAAACCTGCTGCGGATGTTGCGTGAGGAATTAGATCTGGAACGCTCGGAAGACACCAGTGACAAGATCCGTATCGTCGAGGACATGGCCAGCACCGCGTTTCCCAAGTTCCAACGGTTCTTACACCACGAGCTTCGCAAGTACGTCATCCTGCGTGCACTAAAAAAAGATCTTAAGGACACTGTGTTTGGCTTTGGCCCGCTACAAGATCTATTGCGGATGCCTTCGATCACCGAAATCATGGTCGTCTCCAGCGATCAGATTTACATCGAAGCCGGTGGTGTGATCGAGCGTTCCGGTCGTCGCTTTATTTCCGATCAGGTCACCGAGTCGGTGATCGAGAGGATCGTTGCTCAAGTCGGACGAAGAATCGACAAAAGCCAACCGTTGGTCGACGCTCGTCTACCAGATGGCTCTCGTGTGAACGCGGTGATTCCGCCGCTTGCGTTGAGCGGGCCCTGTTTAACGATTCGCCGTTTTCCGCAAGACCGTTTGACGATCGAGGACTTAATCCACAAAGGCAGTATGACGTCGTCCGCCGCCTCGTTCCTCCGCGCGGCAGTTGCTAACCGTCGCAACATCTTGATCAGCGGTGGTACCGGTAGTGGAAAAACAACGATGCTGAATGCGTTGAGTAGTTTTATTCCGGGCAAAGAGCGGATCGTTACCGTGGAAGATACCGCCGAATTGCAAATGCATCAGGAACACGTCGTCACTTTGGAAACGCGGCCGGCAAACGTAGAAGGCGTTGGCGAATATACAGCCCGGGACTTGGTCAAAAATGCGTTGCGGATGCGACCGGATCGCTTGATCGTGGGTGAGTGCCGCGGTGGTGAAGCGCTGGACATGTTGCAAGCGATGAACACCGGCCACGATGGTTCGATGACAACGATTCACGCTAACGGAGCAGCCGAGGTGATCGAGCGTCTGGAGTTGTTGGTGATGATGGCGGTTGACTTGCCGATCAAAGCGATCCACCGCCAGATCGCTTCTGCATTGGACTTGGTCGTACAACTTAATCGCTTGCAAGATGGTCGCCGCATGGTGACTCAAATTTCAGAAGTTGAAAGTATCGATGAAGACACGGGCGAATTGGTGATCACGGACATTTTTAATCTTAGAAGTGGTAATAACTTGCAGCCGACCGGATTCCTGCCGACGTTTGTTGATCAATTGGTAGACAAGTCACTACTGGATCTAAGGTTTCTTTATTCGCGCGATGAATCCAACGGTCAGGTACACGTTCCCAAGATCGAATCGAAGTAGGAAAACAGAGAGAACACGTTTTGGATATTTTGGTCATCAGTTTGGTTATGGGCGCCGCAGCAGCGTGTCTTTCCTGGTTTTCCCAAGGGGGCGTTGACCTGTTGTTGGACCGTATTCAATCGAGCGTGGCCGAGAAATTGCGAATGATGCGGATCAAGTCTGATCGTTTACGAATCTTTCTGGCAGGTTGGCTGTATTTGATCGTCATCGTTTTCATTTTGCTTTGGTTCGGTAATGGAAAACCGGTTTTTGCCGTTTTGGCGGTCATGCTGATGGGCCCGTTACCATGGTTGTGGTTGAAGCGGATGGCGAAAGAGCGGAAGCAAAAAATCGAAGACCAATTGGCCAGTAGCATGACCACGCTTTCCTCCGCCATTCGCGCGGGGTTGTCACTGGCTCAGTCGCTTGAGATTCTGGCCGACCAGTCTCCGCATCCGATCCGCTTGGAATTCCAAAACATGTACGGCCAATATTCGATGGGCAAGACGTTACAGGAAACGTTGACCGAAGCCAAAGGTCGCTTGCAAAGTGATAACTTTTCCATGTTCGCTGCCGCCATGCTTGCCAGTCGGGAAAGCGGTGGAAAGCTGAACGAGACGGTTGATCGTATTGCGTCATCGGTGCGAGAGTTTCAACGGCTGGAACGAAAGATCGATTCGGATACGGCCCAAGCCCGCAAGTCGGCAATTTACATGGCGCTTGCACCACCGATTATTTTGTTCGTCTACTATTTTGTAGACCCGATCAATACAACTCGTCTGTTCACAACGATACCTGGCCAAGTGATGCTGTCGTTCGCTGTCATTTTGGACGTGGCTGCCTGGTTGTGGGCGCGAGCGATTTTGACTCCTGATATTTGAAACCTGCTACTTTGAAATTGCTGCTTAACTAACTACTAACTTAATCACTCATTGATGCAACACTTTTTGCTTTTTGCCGAATTGGATTTGATGGCGATCTTTCCGACGCTTGTCGCCGGTGGGGCTGTGTTTGCGTTTGTCAGTTGGATCGTGAGCGTGTTAGCGACCGATGATCTGGAGCAAGGCAGCGAGTATCGTTTCGATGTCAGCCGCATCAATGAACTTCGACGAACCGATTCGGTGTTTCGGCTTTTCCAACCGATCATCCGCCTGTTCGGTCGCTTTAACCGAGGTGCGTTTTCCGAAATCCTGCCGGAGATCAAACGAGAGATTCATGCCGCCGGATTATCGCGTTGCTGGTTGCCAGAAGAATATCTGGGTAAGCTTCAATTCGTGGCGATGTTGATTTCGCCAGTGATCTTTTTCTTTTGTATCAGTGGCATGGGGCCAGCGGGTATCATTCTGGCCGTTGTATTGACCGTTGTGTTAATGGTCTTGTTGCGACGTCAGCTCTCCAGGCAAGCCCATCGACGTTTGACCGAAATCAAACGTCGCTTGCCGTTCATGTTGGACTTGATGACATTGTTGATGGAAGCCGGTACAACGTTTATCAAAGCGTTGGAACAAGCGGTCGAGGAGTACCGAGGACACCCACTTTCGCAGGAGTTCGGTCGCGTGTTGATGGATATGAACCTTGGCAAAACGCGGCAAGAGGCCCTTGAGGGGATGCGTGATCGGCTGCAAGATGACGAAGTGACCAGTATCCTGGGTTCGATCATCCAGTCGGAGAATCTGGGAACTCCACTCACCGGTGTGTTCCGAACTCAGGCCGATGTACTGCGGCTCAAACGGTCTCAACGGGCTGAAACGTTGGCGGGCGAGGCGGGTGTCCAAATGTTGTTGCCAGGTGTTTTAGTGATGGCGGCAACAGTAATTGTTATCATAGGACCGTTCGCCATTAACTTTTTGATTTTTGGATTCGAACTCAATTAACTCAAAACACGCAACTTATGCAATACGCAACCTGCCCAGAATGTAATTGGACCCTCGGCGTGCCAAGTAAATTGGTTGGCAAGAACGTTTCCTGCCCAAAGTGCGCAAAGACGTTTCTAGCCGACGGTAAAAACCTGTCCGACGAGAAACCGAAAAAGAAGAGACGCAAGCCGCCTGAACCGGCCAAGCCCGCTACGCTTAAACCTCGCGCAATGCCATTGCCTTCTGCGATTAGTAAAAAAGGCACTGAGTCTGAAAAACTGGCCAGCACCGAACAAGGTTCCAGCGAATCGGAAGCGATCACCAGTGCAGAATTTCAATCAACGATAAACGACCTCGCGCCGCCATCAAGGAAAAGCAAAACCAGAAAACCTAAAACGGTAGAATCGGAAACCAAACCAGCTCCCGCCGAGCCAACTCCGGCTGAACACAAGACCATTCAGAAAACTACCGCTCTACCGGATCCGCCTCCTCCGAAAACTGCAGTGTTGCCAACACCTTCGCCGTTGAAAGAAGAAGCGCCACCGACCACTGCTGTGGCACGAACTACACCTCAGCCAGCACCTGCGGGTACCGCAACGATTATCACGACGGTCCCTGACGATTCCGATTTTGCCAAGAATGGAAAACTACCTACTCTGCAATTGAAGGATGACGAAAAACCGGTTGCAGTAACCAAAGAGATGAAGAGGAACCCCATCTTTCTCGGATTGTTAGTCTGCTTTAGCTTGGTCCTATCCGGTTTGATGGTGTTCATGATCGACTTTGATGGGGAAGCCACAAACGAAAAATCGTTGGGAGATGTTCGCCAGAAACTTCAAAAGTTCTACGAAACGCGCATCGATGTACAGCTTAGGCCTTATCAGCTGGAACTTCGGGAGGCTCAATTGGCTCATTCCCGTCGCGATCGAGAGGGCGAGATTCGCGAGCTGAGAAAGGTGATGGCGAGATTCCGTGCGGAGGATCGCAACAAATTCGTCGGCGTTACCGGCAGCCCCTCCGCGGATAAGGAATTGGAACGGCTAGTTTCCGCTTTACTAGGCGGAGAACTCCCTTAAAAAACGATTCGGCTTCGTTAAAATTGATTGAACTTTGTTAAAATTGCTTCGCCTCCTTGAAACACCTTCCTTAATTAAACTGATTCGCTTTACTTAACTTAGAACCGGTCGATCCTGAATGGCCAGAGAACGTCGTTATAAAGTCTCCAATGAAATCGGTGCGGGATCGTTCGCTACCGTGTTCGCTGCCACCGATACCAAGCTGAATCGTGAAGTCGCGATCAAACAGCTGCATAAGCAGTTTCTCGCCGACAAAGAGCAAATGGAGCGGTATTGGCAGGAGGCCCAATTGCTGGGCTCGTTGGAACATCCCAACGTGATGACGATCTTTGACGTAGTCAAAAAACAAGGCTGCCTCGTACTGGAGCGGATGCAGGGAACGCTCAAGGATATTTATGGCGAACGTCCAATGCCGGTCGAAGATGTGCGGCAAGTCATTTTGCAAGCGGCCGCCGGTTTAAAGTGTTTGCACGAGAACGGAATTGTGCATGGCGATATCAAACCGGGCAACCTGTTCCTCAGCAAGCAGGAGATCGTCAAGCTCGGCGACTTTGGACTTGCCCGTCGCGTGAACGATGACGATGGCAGCTTGATCAAAGGTACCACTCGTTACATGGCCCCGGAATTGGTCTCGGAAGAATTTGGCGACGTGGGTCCACCAAGTGATCTGTACTCGCTGGGCTTTTCTGCGCTGGAGATGATGGTCGGCCCCCAGTTCGAGACACTGTTCCCGGACTTGATCGCATTCGGTCGTGACCGGCAGATGGCTTGGATGATGTGGCACTGCTCGGCCGATCGCCGACTTCCACCGGTCCAGTCATTGTTGGCGGGCGTCCCGGAAGATCTGGCCGGTGTCATTCAAAAACTAACCGCAAAAAATCAAAACGAACGTTACACCTCTGCCAAAGAGGTGATCGCGGATCTAAGTGGAACGGCTGCTCCGGTCGGCCAATCGGTGAAAGATCAAGAAGCCGCGGAAGCCGAAGAGCTGCGAAAAAAGAAAAAGAAGCATCGAATCATTGCGGCGACAGCCTGTTTGCTAAGCGTGATCGCGTGTTGTGCATTGATATTCTGGCCAGAGAAAAAAGAAGAAGTCGAACAGGTGGTCCAACCTGACATTGTGGGAGTCGTGCAAAACGTTTTGCCTCTGGATAACAAACTGGTGCTCGATCTGGGCACCGATTGGAAAGAACTTACTTTAGACGAAGGCGACCGGATTCGGTTGAATCGTGATGAACGACAGTTGAGTAATTTACAGCTTGGCGACCGAGTCGTCGTTCATTACAAGTTCGATGAAAACGGAAAAAAGCTCTACGACATCGTCGCCTTTCGACCTGAGACCCATACGGGTGTGATCAGTAAAGTCGACAAGGAAGCGAACCAGTTTGTTCTGACAGTCTCCGAAGGCGAAAAAACGGGCACCGAGTTTTTGCTGACGGCCGACGATGAAATGCAAGTCAAAATTAACCGCTTGGAAGAGATCGGTGACAACCCGTTTTCGTTTCAGTCCCTGGCCGAAGGTGACCGTGTCATCGTTGAACATTCTGATGACGAACAGGGCATGTTGGCGTTAAACGTCGACGCGTTAAGAGACGAAACGCTGTCGGGAATCGTACGAAAGATCGACAATCGCCAGCAGACGATTTCGGTCGACCTGCCCGAAACTGAGGAGGGCCCGTCGGTTGTACACATTCCGGTTAAATCGGATTGTGTGTTCCAGATCAACGGACAAACCTCGCTTAATCAGGAGCTGATTCAGCTTGCCGACATCCAACCGGGTGACAAAGTTACGCTTGAATACGATGTGGAAGTAAAAACCATCGATGCCTATCGCGAATATAGTAGTGCCGGAACGATCGTTGAAATCGACCTTAAATCTCGTACTTTTTCGATCAAGGAATCGACCGGAAAGATCGCTCGTTACTCGTTACCCGACTCGCTAAAGTTCTCCTACCCAAACGAAAAGCTGGACTTGGCCGACGTGCGAGTGGGTGATCGCGTCGTTTCGCTGTCGCACGACTCGCCCGGTTCCAGCGCTCCACCCGTAGACGAAATCTCCGCGACGCGGCCTGTCGATCGCAACAAGTGGGCATTGTTGATCGCCAACGAAACGTTCGAAGACGGATCGATTAGAAAACTCACGGGCTCTTTGGCGAACGTAAAACAAATTCGTGATGCCATGGTGAACCGTTACGCGGTTCCAGACAATCAGATTCTGGTTTGCAACGACTTTAATCAAGTCCGCATCACTCAAGAGGTTGCCGACTGGATCCAGAAGACACCTGCCAACGCAGAGTTTTACGTTTACGTTGCGACACCTGCTTATAGTATTGCTGGTCAGAACGTCTATTTGGCTGCCCAAGATTCCAAGTATGCGAAGATGGACGAAAACCCATTCACTTTGAACTGGCTGATCGACTTGCTTGATCAATGCGAGACCAAACAAAAACTATTGTTGCTCGACTGTTCTCCAGGTGATACGAGTAAAGATCCGCAACAAGTTTCCTCTGCCAGCGAGATGATCGAAATTGCCCGCTCTGTGCGACGTGGCGGTTATCCTCGTTCGGTATTTGTTCTTGGAAGTTGTGGTGAGGACCAAGTCGGCGCGATTGGTGAGGGCGGGCAAAGCAACTTTGCCACCGTTATCGCCAAAGGGTTTACCGGTGAGGCCGATTTAGCCAACGATAACAAATTGGAGATTACCGAACTGGCTGACTTCGTCCAAAAACAAGTGATCGCGCTGAACGGTTCACAGAATCCGCCTTTGTTTTTGCCCGACCCTTCCCCGCCCCGTATCAGCCAGAGAGCGAAAGAGGGCATTCTGGATTTGTTGAGTAAATTCACTGAGAACAAACTCGACCTGACAGAGGTCACAAGGCTGGCATCGCAAGTCGACGAGCAGGCCAATGGAGAGCCCGAACCGATGACGGCCTACGGTGTACTTCTGATTAAATCGACCAAGATGGATCAAGCGCTTTCCGTTTTCAATTCGGTACGTTTTAAACATCCTTCGTTCTTACCCGCCCATCGCGGTGCAATCTGGTTGAACTATTATAAAAACCGCTACGACGAAGGGTTCACAAAACTGACTGCGATGTTGGACCACATTCCGACTCCAGAAGAGCTGGAAGAACCGTACAACGAAGAGACGTTGGCGATCTTTGAGTGGGCGGGGCAGCTTCGTGAACTAGCCGAATCAGCCGAGTGGAACAAGCGATTGCCACCTTCGACCGAGTTGTCCACTTTCGACGAGACGATACAACGTTTTGGCGAACAACCGTTGGCTCGGGTTCAAGCCGGGCGCCAAAGGGTTCAGGAGGTCATCGCTGGATTCGCACAGGAGATCGCTGCCAACCCCGATTCGAACGCCCGCCTGAAACGCAGCCGACTGCGCTCCTACGTGGGTTCGATCGCCAACGAGGAAATGATCAACTCGATCAAAAGCGGCTTGGATCGATAGGGTGAGAATGAGAATGATGAGTCGAATACCCTACTCAAAAAGCTTCCAGTCTGAGTAGCGAAAGACATGTCAGAGAACAAACCAACTAACGCATTTCGAAAATTATTTCAGTTTTCACTGAGAACGTTGCTGGTTCTCATGTTGGTGGTCGGAGTTGGTTTGAGCTATTTTGCGAACCGACCTATTGAACTTGAATCGAGTTCGATCCGAACGGTTCAATACAATTATCTCAACGGCACGATGCGGGTCGAGTTCCAAAGCGGCGATACTTATCGCTATTTCAAAGTCCCGCGCATGACCTACCAGGGACTTATAGAAGCCGAATCTCACGGCTCATTTTTCTACAAAGAGATTCGCAGAGCAGATTTCGAGTTTGAAAAAGTTGAGCAATGACCGCGTGGCTCTATGGCGCCTACTCGAGCGCCGAGTGAACTCGATCCAATAGCTGCTTGCTCCAGGTCCGATCGCCGTAGGGATTGATTTGGGTCATGTAGAATACGGCAAGGTCCTTTTCCGGATTCACCCAGAACCGAGTCCCTGCTATTCCGCCCCATCCATAATCGCCTCGCTCGTAGATCCGAAATCCAAGTCCGAATTCAAAGGAACGAGGTTTCTGCTTGAGATCTTCCAGCTGATTTTGAAACATCTGTTCCAACGATTCCTGCTTCAGGAACTGATGATCGTTATAGGTCCCTCCGGCCAACAGAATCTTGCAAAACTTAAGGTAGTCATCCATCGTTGAGCATAGTCCGCCACCACCGCTATCGAACTGGTTCGCATTAAAATAACGATACGACAAAAGCGAGGGTGCGAGAACTAAAGTTCCGTCGGCTTGAGGCCGGTACATTGCGGCGAATCGGTCCCGCTTGTCTTTGGGCACCGTAAAAAACGTATCTGTCATTTCTGCTGGGTCAAAGATGTTTTCCTGGAAATAGTCTGCCAGCCTCTGTTCACTTGCAACTTCGATCACTCGCCCCAACACGTCAGTCGAAACACCGTATTCACAACGTTCGCCAGGATGAAACAGCAGTGGTATCGCGCTTAGCTTTTCGACCATCCGTTCAATGTTGCGGCCGGTAATCAGAATTCCGTTCCGTCGATAACTTTTGTGAACGGGCGTGTCGCCTGAGAAACCGTAGGTCAAACCTGACGAATGACGAAACAGATCGCGAACCGTCATTTCCCGCTTGGGCGCAACTTCCCGCCCACGAACGAGAACTTTCAAATCGGCAAACGAAGGAATATATTTCGAGACGGGATCGTCCAGCCCGATCTTTCCTGCCTCGACCAATTGCATCGCGGCCACACTCGTGATCGGCTTGGTCATTGAGTAGATTCGGAAGATCGTATCCCGCTCAATCGGCAACCCGTTGGCTTTGTCGCGCTGGCCCCAGTCTTCGTAGTACGCGATTTCGCCCTCGTGATAGACCATCGCGCTGTGCCCGATCACCTCGTCACGATCAACCGCTCGCTGCATCACGCGACCGAATTTTTTCATCTCTCGGCTGATGCTGTCTTTATCTTGCGCTTTCACGCCCGAGGCCATGAAAACGAGGGCAAAGAACAGAATGATTGAGCGTTGAAAGTTCATTATTTTTCCGTTTGGTTTCTTCGTTTCTGCCTTTGTTGAAAAGATGCATTTTATTCTATTTGCTCGACGTGAGCTTGGCGAATTTGCGATTCTTAATTTGCCACTTGAGACAAGGATGTATTGATTGCAAGAGATTGATTGGTAAAGATGGCGGTCGTTTGTGGACAATAGCCGACTTAGAAATTCCAAATAGCTTTGAAATGATCGAGTACAACAACAAAGTCTGGTTCCGTCATATCCTTAACTTTCACAAAACCGACACGTTTCGGATTCTGTTGTGGGAAATGGTCGTTGTGGCGATCTACACTGCGATCGTGGCAGCGGTTGAGATCTATATACTGCGGGACCTGCGCATGAGCACCTCCAACGACACCGTTGGCGCTGCTCTCAAGAACACGACGATCATGCACTCGATCCTCGGTTTCGTACTTTCGTTGCTGGTTGTCTTTCGCACCAATACGGCTTACGACCGCTGGTGGGAAGGGCGGAAACTTTGGGGAGCCCTGGTCAACAACACGCGAAATTTGGCGGTTAAGATCAACGCCTTTCTACCGGAAAGTTGTAAAGCAGAGCGGAAGTTCTTTAACACGATGATCGGTGGTTTCCCTACGGCATTGAAAGAGCATCTGCGGGACGGAATCAAGCTGGACGAAATCGACGACGTTGAAGGGTTCAAAGAATCGTTCGGCGACCGTGAGCATGTTCCCAACATGATGATTCAAGCGATGTACCGCAAAACGAAATCGCTGTACGACGCTGGACACTTGTCGGGCGACGAACTGATCGTGGTCGATAAAGAGCTCAAGTCGTTCTTTGACATCATGGGCGCGTGCGAGCGAATCAAAAGCACGCCGATTCCGTTTTCTTACAGCATCTTTTTGAAGAAGTTTATCTTCTTCTATATCATTACGTTACCGATCGGATTCGTTGCCTATTTTGAGTACTGGGCGATTCCGATTTCAGTATTCGTATTTTACGTGTTGGTTTCGCTGGAGATCATCGCCGAGGAGATCGAAATGCCGTTCGGGCTAGATGCCAACGACTTGCCGACTCAAAAGCTCTCTGAGATGATCAGCCGTAATGTGGACGAGATCTTTGCTGCTTAGTTGCAGTGCGGTTGTTTATTGCCCGGTTAGTCATTCCAGTTCAGGATAACTTTTCCACATTTTCCCGTGAGCATCATGTCAAAAGCGGCTTGAAAATCATCTGCCGCAAAGTGGTGTGTGATCAATCCTGAGACGTCGAGACCTTTGTCCAGCAGTGCCAACATTTTGTACCACGTCTCATACATTTGCCTGCCGTAAATGCCGCGCAAGGTTAAAGCTTTGAGTACGATTTTTCCAAAGTCTGCAATAAAGGGTTCGGATGGCAATCCCAGCATCGCGATATTTCCGCCCATAGTCATCGTATCAACCATTTGAGCAAATGCGGATGCGACTCCACTCATTTCAAATCCAACATCGAACCCTTCTTTCATCCCGATCCGGGTTACGGTTTCTTCGAGTGATTGGTTTGTCACGTTAACCGTATAAACATCTGGAACGATCTTTTTAGCGAAATCCAAACGCCACTGATTTACATCGGTCATTACGATCCGCCGCGCTCCCGCGCTGCGGGCTACTGCCGCCGACATGATTCCGATCGGGCCAGCGCCAGTGATTAAAACGTCTTCTCCAACCAAGTCAAAACTGAGTGCCGTATGCACTGCATTGCCCAGCGGATCCAGAATCGCTGCGATCTCCATCGGCAATTCGTCGGGCAATGGGATAACGTTAAACTCGGGCAGACGAACGTACTGAGCAAACGCACCGGGCAAGTTGACTCCGATCCCTTTGGTATCGGGATCCAAATGAAAGCGACCTGACCGCGCGTTGCGGCTGCGGTTTCCCACGACGTGGCCTTCGCCTGAAACACGCTGACCGACTTTAACACGACGTACCGTCGAGCCCACTTCTACGACCACTCCTCCGTACTCGTGGCCAATGGTCATTGGGACGGGAACGTTGGCTTGCGCCCATGGGTCCCATTTGTAAATGTGGATATCAGTACCACAAATCGAAGTGCGCTGAACTTCGATCAGCACTTCGTTCGGCTCTATCTGAGGAATCGGGACATCTTCCATCCAGATTCCAACTTCGGGTTTGGCTTTTACGAGCGCCTTCATGGTCGATTGCATAGGAATTTTCAAATTTGTAATCCGGGATCTTTAGGACAACGTTTTAATCCCATGACAATTGAAGCGGTAGGGTAAAGTGAAACAAATTATATGTTTGCATTCCTGACTTAGAATTTAAACAATACTGACATGGCTGAGCACACCGACGAGACCGTTAGACAAGATTATGAGCGACTTTCTCTACAAAGATGAAACCCATCGCATTATTGGTTGTTGCATGGAGGTGCATAATGCAATAGGTCATGGTTTGCACGAAAAAATCTATGAGAACTCACTGGTTGTTGAGTTCGGTGATCAACAGATTCCAGTAGAACAGCAGCCGCATTATCCTGTGATTTATAAATCTGTCGAAGTTGGAAAGTACATCCCAGATTTGATCTGTTTCGAACAAATCATCCTCGACACAAAAACGATCAAAGAGATTACCGATCGAGTGATCGGAAAAATGCTGAACTACCTGCGAATCACAAAACTTAAGGTTGGTTTGATCGTCAATTTCAAGAAACCGAAACTGGAATGGAAACGCGTTGTGTTGTGAGAAGTATGAACCACTGATAAACACTGATGAACGCAGATAAAAACGGCCACGCCATCCGTGTTCATCTGGGTCCATCTGTGGTTCAAAACTGAGATGATCTTATACTGATGTTGCTTGAAAATTAGTTCGACTTTCTATGAACCACCCCGCCTATTATCTCGGTTGCCCTGTTTGGACCTGGCCTACATGGCGTGGCACGATCTATCCTCAAAGCGCTCCGCAAAAGAGATGGTTGCACCATTATTCGACCAAGTTCAATTGTGTGGAAGGCAATTCTACGTTTTACGGAATCCCCCGGCCTGAAACTGTAGCTCGTTGGGCGAGTGAAACAGTTGACGGTTTTCGGTTCGCGCTTAAGTTCCCCAAATCGATCTCCCACGATAGCTCGTTGATCGACGCCCAAATGGAAACCGAAGCGTTTTTGGAACTGCTGTCGATCTTAAAAAACGCCGATCGCCTGGGACCGACATTTCTTCAGCTCTCGCCCTATTTTGCGCCGCGCCAGCTCCCTGCTTTGAAGCAGTTTTTGATGGGCCTTCCCGATGATTTTCCTTTTGCGGTCGAAGTCCGACATGCGGGTTGGTTCGAACCCACGGTAGAGCGGGAACTGGATTCGCTGTTGGCCGAGCTTCAAATGGATCGCGTGATCTTTGACTCGCGACCTCTATTCAGTGCGGAGCCGACCGACGAGTACGAAATCAAGGCTCAAAATCGCAAGCCACAGGTTCCGATTCGAAAGCAAGCGATGGGCAAGTTTCCACTACTTCGCTTGATCGGATGCAATCAACCGGAACGCGTGGATCCTTGGATCGACGAGTGGGTAGAGCAAGTTTCAAATTGGATCGGCGAGGGTCGCGTACCTTTTGTTTTTACTCATGCACCCAATGACGAGTTCGCTCCACAAATCGCTTGTCGGTTTCATCAGGCGCTCAGCCAGAAAATTGAGCTGCCCCCTCAGCCATCATGGGAAACGCCGCCCGCCCAACAGCTTGACCTGTTTTGAGTATTTATTCACACACAGCCAGCGATATGTAGCCGTTTAACCCAAAACTGAGGAAAGTTCGCCAATTTCCATGCATCAAGACCGATAAATTATCGAAATTCGAGTGAAGGTCCCAAATGGTTGAAATTGAGTCTATTTTCAAACCAGTTTGTGTTATTATCGGATCAAATTTAATCCACTTTGGAGTAAGCATATGAAAATTCATTGGGTTTTGTCTTTGCTGCTGATGTTGATGGCCACCATCACTTTCGCGCAGGACGAAAAAAGAGGCGATCAGGCTGTAGAAGAGCAGCAGGAATCGCAAAAGGAAACACAGGAAGAGGAAGA
>CAZDBA010000047.1:18576-30514 GCA_964503615.1 uncultured Pirellulaceae bacterium | reverse complement strand
CCCATCTCTCCGCTCGGAAAACTTTTCCTGTAGTTGGCCAAAGTCTGTTCCCAGCCGCGAGTTGTCTTGCCGCCCGAGCTGAAAGTAAGGTCCTCGCTTTTCCAATAGGTCTCCATAAACCGATCGAGATCGTTATTGTTCCAAGCATCAGCCTGCACCGAAAGCGTCTGTTGAATCTCGGCAACAACCGGGTCGATTTTCTCTTCCGATTCTTGTCCGACCGTGATCGTCGACATCAAAGCCAAAATCAACAAAGAGCCGACCCATTTGAAAATAAACAATTTCATAATTTTCAATTCCTTGTTCGATAGTCGCCTTTTGCTCCAAGGCTGTGATTTTTTGTGCTAGGCGTTTTATTCAAGTAATCGCGCCGTTCGTAGTACCGGTTTTAACCGAAACTTGCGGCTTCGTTGCTTCGATTCCGCCTAAAAGCGGTACTACGAACACAGTATGCTCGGTGCGGCAACGAGTCAAGCATGTACGTGATTCGGACCAGATCGAAGTACTGAAAGAGACTAAGAAAGGTATAGCTTTGGTGATGTGATTGGTTAGGTGATTAGATGTCGCGTAGCGATGAATGGCGTTTCCCAAACCTTTTTGACAGATTTTTAATTTCCAGAACCGGTTGCGAGTCGGATCGCTGATGCGAAACCACCTGTTCTGACCTCTCAGTCTCGACATGTATTTAGGCGTTTTGCCATTTCTCTGGCCGAAGGAATTCGCTCCCCTTCACGAAACACACCCGCGGCGATCGCCGATTGCACTTAATTTACAATCTGCGAAAAAATCGGAACAACGCTTCCTGGTTCGCGGACAACAACGAGCCCCCAAACCATATTTAACTTTTTGGCTCAGGCGTTCTCGCCGAATGGTTCATAAACTCGGCGAGCATCGCACCAAAGATTCCAAACAAAATCGTCCACATACAATGTCCAGTGACGCAGAAAGCGGTGATCTGCTCCTTGGTCGCCTCCGTTGGTGGTTTTGAACTTTCCGAGGGCACTACACCTCTAGCACGATCCAAATCATATTGGATATCTTGAAATGCAGAACTAAATTGGAACTCTCTCAACGGCATATCGACATTTAAAACTCTTTCTGCATTCTCATCACCTAGCAGCATCGCATCAGAGAGAAACGCCAAAACTTTTGTCGGGTACAGGTCAGAAACAGAAACCAAAAAACCGGTCAGTAGCAAAAAGTAGATCGAAGAGCAGATCAAGAAGCCACCGAACCAAACTCGGCGTTCTGAGAAACACTTCCCCAAAGCACTAAAAACGATCAGGGCGATGGTCAGATTGAAAACGAGATTCGCGCCCGGTTCGGTAGGATTGGACATCAAAGCCAAAAATCCACCCAACAAAAACAAAGCCAACAATAAGGATTTTATACTGAACCTCACGAATCCCTCCCCAAACGCACTTTTCAAAAAAACACACTTCTATTGGCAGTTCTAACACAGGCTCGTTTATTTTTCCTGACCCCTTATCTATCCTCCACTTGTTGCCTTGATCCGAACCGCAAAATGGAAATACAATTCAGCCACAAGCACACCTCGGGAAAACACGTGGTAACATCTATATGCTGCACGCGAACCATCAACAGGTTGACGTAAATGAAAATCAGGTTTTCACTTCGTTCGTTCTTAATCCTGTTCACGATTGTGACCATCATTATGGGGGTTCGCTACAATCAACGTTTTGTTTTGCAGCGTGCTGCGAAGGAAATCGAGGAGGCAGGCGGCACCGTATTCTATAGGTGGCAGAAACCCTATGTCGTAAAATTGCCAATAGTTGTCTCAAATGCATATTGGTACGTGGAGGTGCCGTATGTCGAAACACTTGAGAATGGTCAAAAGGTGAACAGGACAAGAACCGAACTGGCCCACCAAAACCGAGGGCTCTCGATCGTGGTTGATGAGTTCAGGGTGCGTGGCGAATCAGTTCCTGAATTCAGCTTGTTTGAATTTCTCCGCGGTTACCATCCAGATGTTGAAGTGACGGCAGTTTCAATCCCAGCAACGTCAGTAACAAAAAACACAGCTCGATCGCTTTCTCAATTAAGCCACCTGGAGACGGTCGTGCTTTGCGTCGAGGAGCAGTTTCATAAAGTAAAAGTGTCAAGAAGGAGTACTGCGGAACAACGACAAAACGACTTGGTGCAATTAGGGCAGGATCTTGAACGGGCGATTGATATCTTGGAAAAAAAACTTCCCGACGTTGACCTACAGTGTGAAGGGCTAGTACGGGACCCGGAATAGCAATGGGTTGTGCGCAGAGCCGCAGGTGAACCCGGATGATATCCGCACTGAAATTCCATACTTCAATTTTGTTCACTAATCTCGAGGCCACCATGAAGACTACCAAAGACCACGACCAACGTATCGCGAATATGACGTTCGCCGTTGCTTATCCGTGCTATGTTACGAAGGTTGAGAAAAAAGGTCGAACCGTCGAAGAATTACACCAAGTCATTTCATGGCTGACTGGTTTTAAAGCGAAGGACGTGCAGCGCCTGATAAAAAGCGATGCCACGTTTGAACAGTTCTTTGCAGAGGCCACGGTCAACCCGAATGCGAGCCTTATTACTGGCACGATTTGTGGCTATCGAATTGAAGAAATTGAGACACCGTTGACCAAACAGGTCAGATACTTGGATAAACTGGTGGACGAGTTGGCAAAAGGACGCAAGATGGAAAACATCTTGCGATCTCCCTAGTCCGCAAAGCTGTTAACTACAATCAATATGCCTGATCCAAGCTACCTTTCGCAGCGACCTTCCACCACTTGGGTAAGTTAAGCCACCATCTTTGCGTGTTTGCGGGGCTTGATTGTCGTATTGTGTGACTTCAATCAGGCTGCCTTGGCGACCGACTGGATTGCAAATAGAATCCGCACTGCGGAAAAATCTCACTCGGTAAATCAACCCGTCACAAATCAGCGGACGTTTTATTTGTCACCGCGACTAGCTGTTGGAAACGGCTTTGTAAAACGGCAATCAGCTTTTCGGGATTGAATTTGCGAGACAACTCATAAGGCAAATTAAGTGGCTAACTCTTTATCCCCTCCCCGGAAACCAGACCATGGATTCAAGCGAGTCGCGATTCTTTTTGCGGGCGGACCGGCCCCCTCAGCGAATGCAGTCATCTCAGCTGCGGCCGCTTCGTTTCTGCGTGCCGGTGTCGAAGTAATCGGGATCAAACACGGCTACTCAAACTTAATCGACTTTGATCCTGCTCAACCTTTGGTCGAAGGTCAGAGCTACGTTAAACTGACTCACAAATTTCTGGCTCGTTCCCGGAACAAGCAAGGGATCCTGATCGGGACCGCCCGTAGCAACCCTGGAAAATTCATCAAAGCGCCCGTTGATTTCTCGGACACCGAAAAAAGCGCCCCGCTCAAAAACGTCTACGACGCGTTACGGTCGATCGAATGTGATGCTTTAATCTCAATCGGTGGCGACGACACGCTCAAAACTGCCAACAAATTCAAATTGTTCCAGGAGCATCATTCAGACCATTGCGATGCGATCTTGCCCATCGTTCACTTGCCGAAAACGATCGACAACGACTATCACGGAATCGACTTTACTTTTGGTTTCTTCACCGCGGTCGAGTTCATCGCTTCCGAGATTCGAAACCTGATTTTTGACGCCGAAGCGACTGGATCCTATTTTCTGTGCGAATGCATGGGCCGTAGTGCAGGTTGGCTTTCCTACGGAGCGGCGATTGCCGGCGAAGCGAGCTTGGTAGTTAGTGTCGAAGATATCGATGGCGACTATGCGGACATCGAAGAATCGACTGACGCCGATGGAAACAAAACGACTCGCAAGATCATGAACCTTGAACGAGTCGTTAACCGAATCGTCAAGACGATGCATGCTCGTGAAAGCGAAGGCAAAGAGTTCGGCGTGATCGTCCTGGCAGAAGGTTTGGCTGAGTTTTTGCCGGCCAGCTACGTTGAGGGCGTGGACCGAGATGACCATGGTCACATTTCGATCTCTTCGATCAAGCTGTACGAGATTTTCTCCAAGCTTGTTGCGAATGCTTACCAGGAGCAGACAGGCAAAGAGCGAAAAGTAAAAGGCCTGCAGTTAGGCTATGAATCACGATGCGCAAAACCGCACGCCTTTGACGTGATGCTCGGCAGTCAGTTGGGCGTAGGGGCGTTTCGAGCTTTGGCAGAACAGAAACTGAACGGTGTAATGGTTTCGGTATCAGGCCAGCTTGACTTACACTACGAACCGTTTGAGAAACTGGTGGACCCGAACACTTTGGTTACGGTGGTCCGCTACATCAAATCAGGCAGTGACTTTCATAGCTTGGCGCGATTTCTGGAAACCCACGTCAATGACTAGTTGTCCAACCTGAGTTGACTGGTTTGTAGTACCAGCTTTAACCGGAATTCCGCCTGAAGACGGTACGAACTATCATTTCAGCTCATCGCGCGACATTACCTTCGTAACATAACCATTGCCCTAGCCCAAATTCTATCTATGCCCAATTCGAACTTCGACAAATCTGCATCCGGCCTAATCGAATCGCTGACGACCAGCGGTCAAATTAAACCGTTTTATGAGATCACGACTCCTATGCGTCCGGTCGTTGAGATCGAAGGCAAAGGCGAGGTACTGGTACTTTGTGCAAACAACTATCTCGGCTTGGCCGATCACCCAGACGTGATCCAGGCGGGCATTAAAGGGTTGCAGGACTACGGAGCGGGCACAGCATCAGTTCGCTTTATCTGCGGGACGCTGGAATGCCATCGAGATCTGGAAAGTCGCATTGCGAAGTTCGTTGGAACGCCAGCCGCTTTAACCTATGTCAGCTGCTGGAACGCTAACGAAGCTCTCTTCCCAACGTTGGTAGGCCCAGACGACTGCGTGCTGAGTGACGAATTGAATCATGCAAGTATCATCGACGGCATGCGGTTGATGAGCAAAAAAGTCACCAAGTCGGTTTACAAACACAGCGATCTGGACGACTTGGAAACTCAACTCAAATCTGCCGCCTCCCATCCTTGTCGCTGGGTCGTAACCGATGGTGTGTTTAGCATGGAAGGCGATGTCGCCCGACTGCCGGAGCTGATTGAGCTTTGCAAAAAGTATGAAGCGATGTTGGTTTTGGACGACTCGCACGGAATCGGCGTGCTTGGAAAAACAGGGCGAGGAACTCCTGAGCATTTTGATTGTCTGGGCCAAGTCGACGTGATCACTGGGACGCTTGGCAAAGCCCTGGGCGGTGCGGCCGGAGGATACATTGCCGCTTCCGAAGATGCGATCCGGGTTTTGGAACAACGTGCACGCCCGAGCCTATTCTCAAACGCTTTACCAGCCACGGTGGCATACAGTGCGGCGAAAGCGATCGAGGTCGTGGAGAACGATCCTGGCATCGTAACGCGATTGCACCAAAACGTAAAAACGATTCGTGATGGCTTGGCAAAACTCGGTTTTGAGTGCCCGCCTTCGCCTACTGCGATTATTCCGATCATGATTGGCGATGAAGCGGAAGCGATCAACAAGTCAAAAGCGCTATTTGACATGGGCGTGATGGTGATCGGATTTGGTTTCCCCGTTGTCCCCAAAGGCGAAGCGCGTCTGCGAGTCCAAGTCTCCGCTGCGCTTTCCGACGAGAATATCGAACAGGCTTTGGCAGCCTTTGCAAAACTATGATCGACTTACGCAGCGATACTGTCACCGTCCCCTGCGATGCAATGCGGCAGGCAATGGCTAATGCCAAAGTTGGCGACGACGTGATTGACGTCGACCCAACCGTAAAGCGTCTGCAGGACATGACTGCTGAAATGCTTGGTAAAGAAGCCGCCCTGTTTATGCCGTCGGGGACAATGACCAATCAGATTGCAGTTCGATATCATTGCTCGCCCGGTGACGAGTTGATTTGTGAGTACGATTGTCACATCTACAAATACGAGCAAGGTGGCTTTGCTCAACTAAGCGGCGTAGTTGCAAAAACCATCCATGCAACGGGGCATGTGATTGAAGTCGAGGACCTGATTGGCAAGGTCAATCCGTTTGATCAACACGCTGTGCAAACCAGATTGCTGTGCCTGGAGAACACTCACAACCGTGGCGGCGGAAAAATTTTGCCGTACAAAAGTGTGGAATCGAGTTGCAAGTGGGCTCGTGAGAACGGCTTGAGCACACATTTGGATGGAGCTCGATTGTTTAACGCGGTCGTCGGGTCAGGAATCGAAGCAGCCGATTGGTGCAAACATTTCGACACGGTTAGCGTTTGCTACAGCAAAGGTTTAGGAGCACCGGTTGGTTCCGCACTTGCTGGTCCCCGTGAAATGATCGAAACCGTTGGTAGGCATCGCAAACTGTTTGGTGGTGGCATGCGACAGTCCGGGATTATCGCCGCCGGTGCGGTTTACGCTCTGGAAAACAACATACAACGACTGAGCGTCGATCATTCGAATGCCAAGTTACTGGCTGAGAAGATCAGTCAGTGCGATGGAGCCTCAGTCGATCCTGAGTCGGTTGACACGAACATTGTGGTCTTTACCGTAGATCCCGATCTCTGCGGAGCCGAAAAATTCTGTGAGTTGGCCAAGGAGGCGGGAGTTTGGATGTTTCCTGTTAGCGCGAAAAATGTGCGGGCTGTCACACACAATCTTATTTCTACTGAGGATGCGATCAGGGCAGGGGAGTTACTTCAGAAAGTTTTCCAATCGCTGGCATCTGACTCCTCGACTGGCAAGAAATAAAAAAGGCTGCCCAATCAGACAGCCTTTTGTTTTTGTTTGTGCGTCTTGGCAGTGCTTAGCCAATTCCCTATGCAGCCGCTTGCTTGGCAAGGACTTTACCGACCACATGCACGTCCATTTGTGGGAATGGAATTCCGATGCGTGCTTCGTCAAACGCGTTTTTAGCCGCTTCGGTAACTCGCTCACGAACGTCCCAATAGACACCCGGCTGGCACCATACTCGACATTGCCAGTTAACCGATGAATCACCCAAATCACATAGATAAACTTGCGGAGCGGGTGAAGCGACCGCGCCAGGAATTCGAGCGATCGCTTGCTCCAACGCTTGGCGGGTGTAGTCCAAATCGGCGTTGTAATCGGCTCCGATGTTAACATCCACTCGACGAACTTCGTTCTTGGTGTAATGCTCCAGCGTTTCACCAAACATTTTTCCGTTAGGCACGATGATGTGGCGATTGTCCAAAGTGTTCAAGCTGGTCGTGAAAAGATCCAGCCCTTCGACTGTCCCTTCGATATCACCGCATTTGATGTAGTCGTCAATTTTGTAAGGTCGGAAAATCAAAAGCATGATTCCAGCAGCAAAGTTCCCCAAGGTTCCTTGCAAAGCCATACCAACGGCAAAGCCCAACGCAGCGATGATCGCGGCAAAGCTCGTTACATCGATACCGAAGTAGCCCATCGCTCCGATCAATACCATCACAATGATCAAGTTCTTGGCAAGGTTCCCAGCGAAACGGCCGAGTGTTTTGTCAACTTGCTTGGTTACCGTCTTGCCAACAATTCGTCCAATAAATTTGGCGAACAAATAACCTACGATCAGCAGAATCAAAGCCATGGCCGCTGGTAGAACGTAATTTTCCATCAAGCTTTTGGCGGCTACCTGATCACCGTTGATCGCCGCTTTGATCGTCTTTATCAAACCTTCACCGTTTTTCGCCAATTGATCGTTCAGGGCAGCTGGATCGGCGGAGATCGGATTGGCAGGATCGGATGGCGCCTCTTCGACTACCGGGGCAACAGCTGCTGACCCAAAAATGGTTGCAGTCTGTTGAGCATTAACGGATGCGAAAGTGGAAAGCGAAGTGATGAAAAACAGAATCACTAGTAGGCGAACTTTGCCAGGCATGGATCGGTCCCTTGTGTTCAAAAAAGTCTAAGATCCGACGTGATGAGGAAAAGTTTGCAGTCGGGGATACGGGGCGGGATTCTAGAGAGACACTATTTTGACGCAATACCGTTTACCAACGATCGCTTTCAAGTCGCTGGCATGACATCATCTGTGTGTTTTTAGATGTATCAACAAGACAGGAATTCTGGCGAATCCCACTACGAAAGTGCAAGCAGAGGTTCTTGGCAGGCAGAGCCTGTATGCACCCAGTTTATACGCGGCACATTCATAGTCCGCAAAACTCAAGCAGAAGGCTTCGGTTTGGAAATCTGAACACGTGCACTCGGCTTTCGATAGTTCCAACTTTAGCGAAGTTGGTTGCTCTGGACGAAAAAGGGGACTTAATTTACTTTGCCACCCCAAAATGCCGCTTCACGTTTGAAGATAACTCACGATGTTTGAACTGAACAAAATCAAAGACTGGATTCAATGGTTGGTTCCTGTTGGAATCGTCGCCTGTTTGTTAATCATCTTTGTGCCGTTGCCCGCAGTCCTGATGGACGTTTTGCTGGCTGCCAATATCACGATCGCAATTATCATTTTGCTGACAACGGTTTACGTTCGGTCGCCGTTGGAGTTGAGTATATTTCCATCGCTGCTGCTGGCAACAACCATGATGCGTGTTGCGCTCAACGTGGCAACCACTCGACTGATCCTGAGCCGAGGTGCCATTGATGGTGAACTAGCCGCCGGCAGTGTGATCAACAGTTTTGGTTCGTTTGTCGCCGGTAACGAGATTGCGATTGGAATTGTGATTTTTGCAATCATCGTTGTTGTTCAGTTCGTAGTGATCACCAAGGGAGCAACACGAATCAGTGAAGTCTCCGCTCGATTTGCGTTGGACGGTATGCCTGGCAAACAGATGGCTATCGATGCAGAACTCAACGCGGGCAGCATTACCAACGAAGAAGCGATTGCTCGCCGAAACGAAGTTACCCAACACGCCGATTTCTACGGAGCAATGGACGGTGCCAGCAAGTTTATCCGTGGCGATGCGATCGCGGGGATATTGATTACTTTGATCAACGTCGTAGGTGGATTGGTGATTGGAATGTCCAAAGGCATGTCAATCGGTGAGGCAACGTCGACTTTTACAACGCTTACGATAGGCGATGGGTTGGTTAGCCAGTTGCCAGCATTGTTGATCAGCGTCTCAGCCGGATTACTTTTGACACGCGGTACGCAACAAAGCGATTTGCCCAAGCAAGCGGTTTCGCAATTGTTCACCAAACCAGGTATCCTGCTCATTACGGCTGGCTTCCTTTCGATTCTGGTTTTTACCGAACTTCCTGCCGCGCCACTGTTGTTGATCGCAGCGATCTGTGCGTCAGTCGGAATTCTATTAATACGAAACCAGGACACCCCGCAACCTGCTCCGCCTAAGCCCAAACCGCAGCTGGCTGAACAGCCGATCGGGAAATTGCTTGAGAACGATGTGTTGGAGATGGAGCTTGGAATCGAACTGGTGCCCCTTGCCGATGCAAGAACGGGTGGTTCGTTGATGGCCGAGATCGCTTATGTTCGTCAAACGATCGCCAAAGAATTGGGGCTGATCCTGCCTAAAGTCCGAGTGCGTGACAACCTTGCGTTACCCAGCGACCAATTTCAGATTTTGCTACATGGTAACCAAGTCATCCGGGGCGGCATCCAATTGAATCGAGACTTGCTGGCCGATTGCAGAAAAACTCCTGAGGGTACAACGGTATCAACAACTTCTGATTTCCCGTGGTGTCCTCATGCCGGTTGGGTTGAGCCAAACACAGCGGGTGCCACTCAGCCGACCCGAGTTTTAAGCCAAACGTTGGACTGGATCGCAAGGCGACACGCCAGCGAATTACTGACACGAGATGCGACTAAAGTTCTTTTGGACGAGCTGGAAAAACACTCACCGACCGTCGTACAGGAATTGGTTCCCAACGTAATGTCGCTTGGCCAAGTCCAACAGGTCCTTTCGGCACTTGTTTTCGAAGGCGTCACCATTCGCCCCTTGGGCTTGATCCTGGAAGCGCTAAGCGATTTTGCTGGCCAGAGCTCCGACCGAGTTGAATTGGTCGAAAAGGTCCGTAAGCGACTTGCCCGGCAAATAAGCCACGATTTGCGAGCAGAGAATCGCGAGATCGTTAGTTTTGGAATCTCAGAAGAACTCTCGCACCGTATCGCAGTTGGCTTTGAACATGTTGCAGACGGGTTCAAGATTGACCTGCCTTCAACAACGCTGGACAAGCTTCGACAATCGATCGCGATTGGTGCAGAGCACTTACAAAGCAGCGGACGGCGACCTGTTTTGGTTGTAGATCAAACGATCCGCCCCGTCATCGCTTGGTTAGCAGAAGACATGCTGCCCCAATTGTTCGTTTTAGGATCGGCTGAAATCGCGATGGACACGGTGATTGATTCGATCGCCGAGATTACTACCGAGGATATTGTCGGAACAAATTCAGCGGCGGCTGCGTAGAGCAGGATTGGATCAGAAGGCGTAACAAAGATCGGCTTTTGTATTACCAGTATTTTTGCCGGGTCAACTTTTTTGCCAGCACAGGGACCGTGCGCGACTTAATAAAACAATAATTCGCTAGCCACATTTGCCCTGTCCATTTAATTGTAAAGTTTTCCAAAAGGCTCACGGCTGGAAGGTCGATACAGGGAAGACGATTCCACACGCCTAAACAATGAGTTCACCTAAAAAAAGCCAACACCAAAAAACAATCAACAAATTTTTCGTTTTGTAATTTGTTCATTGACTCAACATCGTTTTTTTTGATAGACACTCGCTCCACAACTGGTTGATTAATTTTTTTTCGACTAACCAGGCAAACTAAGTGGCACCTACAACTGGGTGACACCGGAACTCATAAACGAAGCTGACGGCCTAAATGCTCGTCAGGTTTACAGCATATTGACCGCGAACAATCACGGAGGATTGCATGGCGACTACTGTTGCACAGCAAGAAGAAATTCTAGCCGTTTGGAAAGAATTCAAACGCGATACTTCTAACCAGGAACTTCGTAACCGACTGATGGAACGCTATTTTCCACTGGTAAAGTATAACGGTGAACGGATTTGGCAGCGATTGCCAGATGGAGTTGAGCTGGACGACTTGATCTCAGCCGGCGTATTTGGCTTAATGGATGCGATCACCGCTTTTGACCTCAGCCGGGGTGTCAAATTCGAAACTTACTGCGTGCCGCGTATTCGTGGAGCGATGTTGGACGAACTTCGTTCAATGGACTGGGTGCCTCGCCTGGTTCGCTCAAAAGCCAGCAAGTTAAACGATGCCACCAAAAAGCTGGAAGCTAAATTGGGACGAGCTCCCACGCAAATCGAACTCGCCGAACGGCTGGAGCTTTCGATTAAAGAACTGGAAAAGATGATCCGTGACGCCAACGCGGTCAATCTTATCAGCCTAAACAAGAAATGGTACGAAACCGACAGCTACAAAGACGTTCGCGAAATCGACATCCTCGAAGACAAACGGGGCGAAGACCCGACTCGTCGAATCTACAAGAACGATCTTATGCGTCTGGTCACCAAAGGCCTTAACCGAAACGAACGCTTGATCATCATTCTTTACTACTATGAAGAATTAACGATGAAAGAGATCGGGGCCACCTTGGATCTAAGCGAGAGTCGCGTAAGCCAGATGCATTCCAGCATCGTACAGCGTTTGCAAAAACAGCTTGGCAAACGTCGCACCGAATTCTCAAAACGTTAGAAACCCTGATACGTTTTGAACGACGAAAAAATTTAAGGCTTGCCACATTTGGCAAGCCTTTCTTTTTTGGTTCTTGGGGAGAAAACACGGAGGCACAGAGGACATGGAGAAAACTCTTGTTGCCCTCTCTGTGATCTCAGTGCCTCTTTGATTCAATACTAAAGCTAAGCTTAATCGCGATCACTTTAAATGCGAATACATTCGGGAAGGTACCCCGCAGTGTAACAGTGTAAGTAAGGAAACGGCAGCAGTTTCCTCGCTAACACGTCGGGTATTCCAAGTTCGGTTTCCGTAGTATCCGCCGTTAATTCCGAGAAGTGATATCTCGTGGC
>CAZDBA010000047.1:0-18476 GCA_964503615.1 uncultured Pirellulaceae bacterium | reverse complement strand
CAAGTTCGGTTTCCGTAGTATCCGCCGTTAATTCCGAGAAGTGATATCTCGTGGCAAGCAAGCGCGGGTGTCCAAGCAGTTTTGTAGTTTTGTATTTCGCTCTTGCAACTTGTACTCCTCCACTAAATCGGTCAATTCTTCGGCCATCCAAAAATTGAATCGGAAAAACGCCTCCATACTCACGAATAAGGGCCGTTCGGATTGAGAACTTAAGTTAAGTTGCGGTGGTTGGGGAATTCGATTTACCATCGTTGGAATTTCCATGCGTTTGTTTAAGAAACCTGGTCTGCTTTCGCTCTCCCTGCTTGTCGTTGTCATGATTTCCATTGACTGACCAACTGCTTCCAGCGGTTAGCACACGATCTGTTTAATTCAACGTAACAAACCGACAGATTGTTCATTCGCATAACTTCCATGCTTTGCTAGCGAGGGGAGAGATTCGACATTGAGTCGGTATTTGCCATGTCCTATACTCCCGCCGCACCATTTTTCGTGCTGCCTGCTTCGGAAAGTAATAGAATTGCGAACCGTTTGTGGACACAGCACGTAAAACAGGTCCAGTCAAATAATTGCTGACCATTTTTTACCAAGAAACTCTCTGAAAATGAGAATGGTTTTTGGTTGGCGAGACTGTTCTGAAAGATTGTTAGTAAGGTTGACTGAAAACTTTGCGTCAGGCAATCATTCAGAATCGGCGCTCACTAGAGCACAAACAGTAAAACAGTTTTTCAGCCAATTTAAGAAAGGTTGCGAGCACACCAAGTCGAAGAAGTAAAAGCATCCAACGAGATGCGCACGCGAAGTCAAACTTGATAGTTACGGACGGCACTTCCATCGACACGGACCGCAAGCGCAACCTTAAAAGCCTTGCAAAAAGAAAAAAGACAAACTGATGACTGATCACAGCCACAACCAACAGGGCGTGATCTCCAGTAAAGGAGTACCAAGGCAAATTCATTCAGGATGGAAAAAATGCCATATAATCTGATCGTTACGTCATACCCGACAGCGATCAACAACCCGTGATTGGGAGTTTAATCATGCAAATTCGACCTACAAATAATCTTCAAAATACACAATCTGTAAACCTGAACACTCAACAGGCAAACACGACCAGTTCGACTGGTAATCAAGCCCCTGTTGATCAACTGGAACTGTCTGCAGAAGCTCAAATCCTCACCGGCGGTGAAATTCGCGCTGACCGAGTTGCCGAAGTTCGTGCGGAGATCGCCAGTGGAGTCTACGAGACAGATGCAAAGCTGGATGCAGCTGTTGAGCGATTGCTGGACCAAATTGGCTAAGCCAAACATCGCAGTTGATAAGCCCAACACGCTCAGAATGCTGAAATGCGTTTAGACGGTTAGGCTTTCAATACAGAATTGAAAAACTATATGACACCGGGTTCCTTCCAAAAGAACTCGGTGTTTTTTATCTGGGAAATAGGGCTCTTCTGTCACTCGACGAAATCTCCAATTCGACGTCGGCTAAATCACCATTGGCGAAAAAATTGTCCGCCAGATAACTCTCGACACCTAAATCGCGAACTGCGGCTCCGAACAAGCTTGAAAAAACGTTGTCCTGTACCACGTTGTTGTGCGTGCCTTCTCCCGTCTCAATGGCGGGCCACTCGGTAACACCCAGCCAAGCTGAAAATCCCACATCATGAAATTGGTTGCCTTGAACCAGCAACCCGTCACTCAATGTCGGCTCATAAGCGTTTGTCGAGATCGCTCGCGCGTTGATAGCGGAAAACGAATTCCCGACGATCGTTGTATTCGGGGATAAAGCGACAATAGTACCTTGGCCGGCCCGGTGTTGTCCGAATACATTGTCCCGGATCACTGACCCGTTGGTTGCCCGATTCAAAGGTGCCAGCGACGTTTGCGAATCGTATCCCGAAATCGCTCGATCTGTCACCAAGACCCCGTCTTCGACCGAAACGATTTTGGCTTCCTCCCGATACCCATCCGGTCGGTAGAACAGGACTCGTTCACCAGCAAACAGGTCGACGTCCGTTTTCAACTCGAATCGGTTTGCGGCCGTCTGGGCACTGATGTAGTCGAGTTCCAGGCGATAAAGAGTAAACACATCATCCGACAGGCCCACAAACGTCGAATCCTCAATCCATGATCCCAACTGATTTCGTTGCGAGTGCACCGCATCGCCCAACACGCTGACCAAACGATCGTCTTTGAGGTCGATGCGGACGCTGATTGCGTCAACGATGTTATTCGCTTGTCCCTGGATAAATCCAGATGGGCTCGCATAAGAAACAACGTTGTACGCAGTTATCGCCCCGGAGTTTCGTAGCACTCGAATATTCCCGAGCAGATTGTCTCTGGCAATTTGATACCAAGCATCTCCTACACTCAAACCTTCGGGCAATGCTCCATCGTAGCTGACCACAAATGTGTTGGAATCAATTTGTCGAATCGAGTCGAGATCGGCCACTCGGTAGGTTTCATTGTTTACTAACCGTCCCGTCCGATCCGCTGTCAAGAACTGGGTACGATGCGATGTTAGACTATCGGTAAACAAAGACCGATCGTTAGGTGCCGCGTAACCTTCATCAACAGAAATCAACAACGTTGTGTCATTAATGATTCCCTCAATACTGCCTTGTGTAAACGGTAACTCTTCGTAGTCGATCGAAAAATCGCGAAGGATAACGTCCTCACTGTTATCGATTCTGATCCCCGCAGAATTCGCGTGGACAATCAACAACTCTGTACTATCTGCTCCCGCACCTTGAAAAACGATATCGTTGGCGCGCGTAAACCGCAACTGAGTTTGAGCTTCCTGATCCAAACGATAGGTGCCCGCGTCCAGAACGACACGAACCGCGGCATCTGTTGATGTCTGCAACGCGATTGCAGCGTTGATGGCCTGCTGAATCCCATCCTGATCGCTGATCCCATCATCGGGCAGCGCACCGAAATCACTGACGTGAACTTCTGTCGTGGCTTGTAAATCGATAACCGGATCGGGACGCAAAAACGGCTCCGCAACGATCGTGAAATCATGCTCGAATGCGTTTTGCAGATTACTACCCGTGCCACCTACTGCAACGTAAATTCTCTCATTCGCATTCAAAAAGCCCAAATAGGTGTCAAACGATTGCGTCTGCAAAGGATCCACTTGCCGCGAAGCGAAAATCTCACCGTCCTCATTATGAACAACTAACCTGAGCGCTTCGCCTTGCGATCTGCTTTTGGCAAAAAAGCTATCTGTAATCGCGTAGTATCCAGAATCCGAAACTCTGAACGAGGTTATGGCATAACGAGTGTGTTCGTTGTTGGAGTCGGCAATGCGTCCAGTCGCTCCACCGTTTTGATCAAGTCGCAAAAAGCCGGAGGAAGGATCTTCGAAATTCAAGTCGCCATCTGGAGTCAATCTATCGCCGGCAAACTGCAACGGACGATAGGTACTCGTATCCAAAAGCTGGCCACCTTGACCAACCGGTGCATTCCAAAGATATCTCCAGCTCGGATTGCCTGTACGAAAATCGTCGTGGAAGTTGCCTACTTCTTGTCCATAAAATTGAGCAATCGAAAAATCCCATCGGAAACTATCGCCAACGTAATTTCCCCCCTGACCAACGGCAACATAAATCGATTCACCTCGCCTGACGAAACCTACATTAGTATCAAAGTCGCTTGTAAATTCAGCTCCCGGCTCGGCTGTAAATGTGCGGCGATTTTCGAATTCGTCAGCGACCCAAACCACAATCTCAATTCCATCGCCGAAATCACGAAACCTGTTTATTACACTGTCGACGATCGAATAAAACCCAGTCTCAGCAACTCTAAATGCTGCAATCGCATACCGATCTTGACCATTGGTGCGAGTTACTTGAAGTCCTGGGTGGCCAGCTTCGGAACTAAGAAAAAGCGAATCGCTTCCGGCCTGACTAATTCCGGATTCGTTGCCGACTCGATAAACAGAACCATCTCTCTGAAGCGATCTAAAGTTTTCGGGCTGATCAAGCGCACCCGTTATAAAGCTTCCTTGTTCGTCGACACCTGATCCGTTCCAAAGATATTCCCATCTCGTACCTTCTAGTCCAAAATCGTCACGATAATTGGCAACGATTTCATGAGGTTGTGTCGAACTGGGAACTTCAGTGAAAAAAGTTCGCTCCCCGACTACTGATGTCAGTAAATTGCGAGGGTCAAGAGCAGCATAGGTGAGACTTTGGCGGCCTTCTGTCTGACCAGATTGACGGATTTTTCGAGTCATGTGGTGCGTGCGTGAGTAAGGCTCTAGACAAAAGATTCAAAACTAAAGGTGGTGTAATGGTTGGCTTGCTCGTATACCCAAGAACCAAAGTTCACGGCTAGAGTTCATCAGACAAACCTGTAATTAAAAGGTAGTCCAGAGAACACGGGTCAGAAGACACTATCCGCCATTTTTGGCGCATTAGTAAACCCAGCGCCTTTTTTCAGTTCCCTTTGGGATTGGGGGTAAGCGGGATTCGAGGCTCCTTGGTTAATGAGAAAGTCAACTGTTCGTACCAGGAATCTTCTGAGTTGACCATCGAAAGAATGTTCTTCCAGATCTCGACGGGAGGTCCAAACCCACTCCAATCAACCGTCAAAACCCGTACCCCCCGGCGTCGCATTTCGCTCAACAGTTTTTGATAGTTGTCATACAGTTGCTTGAGATAGTCCAAAGGCACTCCCTCTTCTTCCGACCGACCGCGTGAGTGCATTCGGTCGTAGCACTCCTCCGGTGAGACATCCAGAAAGACAAAAATATCGGGCGGCATAACATCGCGGCTCATATTCTTGTAAATACTAACGTACAAGTCGTACTCTTCGGGACTCATGAACCCACGTTCTTTTGCCGTGGTCGCAAACACGGTATCGCCATAAATCGGACGGTCTTGGACAACGACCATCCCCTGATCGCCCCAAGCTTGTTCCACAGCCAGTTTATGTTGTTCATACCGTTGGCAAAGCATAAACATTTGCATCGCAAATCCGCCACCTTTGTTCTCACCTGAGCTGAGATCGGTATAGTAGCGCTGTAGAAAATGATTAAACTTTGGGTGATGCGTTGGCTCTTCTAAAACACGCGCATTCCAGCCGGATGAAACTGCGGCCGAGGTGATTGCGTGACAGGCATTTGTCTTGCCGGCCCCAATGTTGGCGTCGATTGTGATAAATAGTCCGCGTTTTTCCTGATTTCCGATAGTCACTGCTAACTCCTTGATTCCGTGCAGTTTCGAATTTGGCGAGATTCGCTAACCTAACGCTCTGAAACTAACAACGCAAGCAGCTGTTTTACAAACTATGTTTCGTGTTAAAACGAGGGAACTCGGCGACCCACTAATCGTCATACTCAACCACGACAAGTTGACCCCATCACCCAACAAAAATTACAATTGGGGTTGTGCAAAGCAGGCCCTATTTCTCAAACCCGTTTTTTGTAATTCTCCGCCCCTGTCTTCTCGACCTTTTATCCGCTGTTGATATCGAATGCCATTTTTAACCTCGCTTGATGATGCAGTTTCCGGAAAGAAATTCGAGATTTCACAGGGACCGGTAACAATTGGCAGGCACCCGGATTGCGATGTCGTGATCGAGAGCGTTTCGGTCAGCCGCCAGCACGCGCAGATCATCCGAGTTAACGGCGCATTTTATGTCGAAGATCTTTCCAGCCGAAACGGCACACTCGTAAACAACAGCGAGATCTCCACTAAAACCAGATTATTCGATGGCACTAAGATCAAAATCTGTGACGTCCTGTTTACCTTTCAGATTGGTGAAGCTACCGTCAACTCGCCTCCCAAAACGCAAAATTCGCCAGCCTCTTCCAGCCACGTTGGCAGCATAGACATCAATAACTCTGTGTTGCTGGATGAAGTTGCCGACAACGCAAAAATTTTGTCACAACTGGAGCTTCCGAAAATCCAGTCAAGGATGGTAGGAACTGTCAGCTTGGAGAAAAAGCTACATGCTTTGATGGATATTACTGCGGCGCTGGCAAACGGCGTTGAACGAACCGAGGTCCTGGAAAGCGCTTTGAACTGCCTGTTTGAATTGTTCGTCGAAACAGATCGGGGATTCGTTGCCTTTACTGCATCCAACAATTCGATTGACGTACAAGTCATTAAGACTCGTAACGCCCAACTGGAGGAACAAATTCGGATCAGCCGCACCGTTTTTAACCGTGTAACCGAATCCAAGCAGGCGATCCTTAGTCGTGATGCATCAAGCGATTCCCGCTTTGACCTCAGCCAGAGTGTTGCTGATTTCAGAATTCGCTCAATGATTTGCGCTCCGATTCTTAATAAGGATCAGGAAGCGATCGGCGTAATTCAGCTGGATACGCTTCGTCAAAAAATGGCCTATACCGAGGAAGATCTGGAAGTCCTCGCAACGGTTGCCATGCAGATCGGACTTGCATTACAGCGACTGGAACATTTTGACGAAATCAAAAGAAACGCGCAGGTTAAAACCGACTTGGAAATCGCGCATCAAGTTCAGCGGCGATTTTTGCCTCAAGCTCATCCCGCAGTCAAAGATTACGATTTCTATGCCTATTACAAAGCCGCCGAACGCGTCGGAGGCGACTACTACGACTACATTCCTTTGGACGAAGACAACGTTGCCGTAATTGTCGCTGATGTCGTAGGGCATGGTATCGCCGCCGCACTTTTGATGGCCAAACTGTCTGGCGAGGCGCGATTTGCGATGGCTTCTCATAGAGATCCCGTCGCTGCGTTTGAACAAATTAACAAAAGTCTTTCAGATCTGAACCTCGACAAATTTGTGACCGCGATCATGGGCTTGCTGAACACCAAAACGAATCAAGTTACCTTTGTTAACGCTGGGCACATGACTCCTATTGTTCGCCGCGCCAACGGCGAGGTCTATTCGCTCACTCTTGAAGGGACCGGTTTACCACTTGGTATTTTGGATTCGACAAAATACGGCTCCACATCTTTCGAAATCGAGAAAGGTGATGTGATTTTGATGTACACCGACGGAGTTAACGAATCAATGAACGCCGCCGGCGAAATTTTGGGAACAAGTCACCTCATTCAAGAGATAAAAGAGAGTCAAGCAAAAACGCCTGAGTCGATAGGAAAAGTCGTCTTTGATTCGATAAAGCGATTCGTTGACGGCGGAGTCCAACACGATGACATCTGCTTCGTTAGCGTGGGACGGTAAAAAGTTCTCGGTTTTGAATTAGCCGGAAACGGGAGCTATTCTGGAACTATTCGTCTGAGACTAGCTGAGTTCGAATCCGATCCCAAAAATCCAACAATGGCTTTGAATTGCCATCAGCATCGACTAAGCCGCCATTCGGAAAAATATCGCCATCGTTCTCATCCCATTGTCGCCAAATAACACCATGAACAGTGGGGCGAGCGATCATCATAGGGATTACCGTTTCCAAAAACTGAATTCGCTGTTCGTCGCTCATTAAAGACCGAGGCGAATTGATCGGTCCCACTTTTGTGTCCTCTGGGTCATGGTAAGGTTGCTCCCCCGTTGGCGTTCGCAAACAAAGCACCAAAGGCAAACCAAGCTGAGACCAGATATCAATGAGTTCGATCCACTGCAAAGGATCACGAACAACCGAACCTCCAGGCCAGTAATCAAGGTTGATGTCTAACCCTAGCATCGAAATTCGCAATCCCCGTCGAAGTAAACTATCCGCAATTTGCAACGGATGCGTTCCTCCTACGGACCAAGCCAAACGTTCGGCCCACGGACAATCAAAGCTGATCATCAACGGCAAATCTGATGTCGACTCCTCAATGGCTTGAATCAAATCAACAGTTAACTGCAACTGCTGTGGATAGCTCAGGTAACGATGCCCGGTACCATTTAATCCGGAAACAGCATGTACCAATTTGACTGAATCAGGCACCTCTTTGAGAACTTCGCGCGCGGTGGCCAGCGTAGAAGCTTTCCTGGCGGCAAAGTCATCAAGTGCCACCAAATCGGTTGGCATCGCATTGGGAGCCGCGTTTAAAAATGGTCCCAAAATCGTAGACTTGTCAGGAATCTCGCCAGATTGTTCAACAGGTACTTCCACAAGATCTGCAAAGCCGGCAGCCAAACTTGGCTGAAACTGATCCCCACGCCCCGTTCCCGTTGCCAACCAAAAGGTTGTATCACTCTGGGACTTTCTAACCGGAACGACCTGCGCGGAAAACTCCTGGCTGAGCGAAAATATCGCATCCATGGCCGAATCGATAGCGGACCGCGCTGTTACGACTTGCTGGTTCTTATCCGATTCCATAATCGCGGCACTCAAAAGCTTCGTCGCCAAGGCGGTCGTCTTTTGGATCTCCTCGGTGATTTTTAAACCGCCCTCTTGCCAAATTGAGATCTGGTTTCGTAAACGATTCGCGGTACCTCGTGCAAGTTCGGTAACAAGACAATAGGGCTCGGCGTTTTCCGGTAATGTCCCCGTCGAGACCACAAGCTCCCCATATTTAGTAAACGGATAAGCAACGAACACATGGCCAGAACCGTCCCGATTCCTTTGAATGCTTAACGTCCGGCCTTCCAGATTGACTTTGCAAGGCCAAGGAATCCCATCCAGCCCTACGACGTGAACGGTCCCGGCCTGACGGGACTGTATTGCCCAATCTTCGGGCAAATCAAAAAGAAAGCGGCCCATGATGAGTTCTTCTACTTTTTCAAAATCTGACCAATAAACTCAACCGGCAGCTGGTCTTCGAACGAATCCCGGAAGGGCGCGAATGCGCGTGGAAAGAAATTAGAGTTTAATTCGTACAAATTCTCAATCAGCCGTAAATGAGCAGCCTCTACCAAAAATTCTAAACAGTGAGGCTTTTGGTCAGTGAAACCGTCGAATATATTTGAGCCAAATTGGAGCGATCTCATAAACTGTCGCTCGCCAAGTAAACGTGATAACAGTTTGACCATCAAAAGGAACAACTTTGGCCAATTTAGTTAGACAAGGAAAAGTCCGCGACGTTTACGATTTGGGCGACCAATTTCTCATGGTCGCCAGTGACCGCATCAGCGCGTTCGATTGGATACTGCCGACGAAGATTCAGGACAAAGGGCGCGTATTAACGCAAATCAGCAAATTCTGGTTTGATCTTTGTGATGTACCCAACCACTTGATCACGACCGATCTTACTGACGTCGAGATCCCTGAAGGACTTCAGCGCGAGACGCTGGAAGGCCGCTCTATGGTCGTCAAGAAATGCGAAGTCGTCTCGATCGAATGTGTCGTGCGCGGCTATTTAGTCGGCTCTGGCTGGCGAGACTATAACAAGACCGGTTCCGTCTGCGGAATCGAACTCCCAAGCGGGTTGCAGAATTGCGCAAAATTTGAAGAGCCGCTTTTCACTCCAGCGACTAAAGCCGAAGAGGGACACGACGAGAATATTTCGTTCCAGCAGATGTGTGACGCAATCGGAGAGGACACTGCCCAACGGCTAAAGCAGATGAGTATCGAGGTCTACACCCAAGGGCGTGATTATGCTGCTCAAAAAGGGATCATCCTCGCAGACACCAAATTCGAATGGGGCTGGCATGACGGGGAGCTAATCTTGATCGATGAAGTGCTTACCCCTGACAGCTCCCGTTTCTGGCCAGCCGACCAATACAAACCGGGGCAAAATCAACCCTCTTACGACAAGCAATTTGTGCGAGAGTTCCTGGAGACAACCGATTGGGACAAAAACAGCCAGCCGCCCGAGCTGCCTGAGGAAATCGTCAACAACACCCGTGCGAAATACATCGAAGCGTACGAGCAACTGACCGGTAACGAATTCGCTTGGAAGTAGGGCAGGGCGGTCGTTGACTGGCATTCTGCGCCCAGCTAACCGGTTTTATTGGCGCGAGCCGAACGCGGTCTCAATTTTTTTCGTCGCTGCATTCTTGGGCTTATGCTAATAACCAACGGCTGACAAAATCTTTTTTGCACGGTCGTACCGTTTAGCCGGCCAGTCGCTTTGACGCGGGAAATTCTTCAACGAAACTTTCCAGCCCGTTAACAGCTGACTACAGCTGATTGTTCACCGAAAAGCGAAAACGCGATCGTCGGGCCTTCCAAACGTTCATTTAATTAAGTTCGCAGTACGTGATCAGATGGTTGATTGCGAGAAACTTGAGTTTGTAAATAATAGAGATTCACGGACTTCAATGCACGGGCTGAAAGATATCGATGACCTCCACCAATGGAACGCCAACCCCGCAAGGAAATGAAAACGGACTGGTTAACCTCGATCCAGTCGACTCATGCGGTGTCGGTTTGGTCGCTTCTATTGCCAACACTCCCAGCCGAGAGATTCTCGAGTTGGCCCTGACTTCGCTGGCCAACATCCAACACCGCGGTGCAGTAAGTGCCAACGTCATCTCAGGCGATGGTGCTGGCATTACAACGACGCTTCCTCGTAAATTGATGGGGCAATGGGTTGCGGAGGCTGCCTCTGGATTTGAGACCGCTACGATCGAGCAAAAAATTGCGGCTAAGCAAGTTGCTGTTGGCGTCTTTTTCCTTCCCGCTGATCCAGCTCTAAAAACTGCCGCAAACGATCTGATATTCGAACAAATCAAAGCGATGGGCCTGCGTCCGATCGGAATACGCGAAGTCCCCACCAACTCCGATTGTCTGGGCCCGCAAGCCTTGGCAAACATGCCTCGAATCGCTCAAGTCTTCATCGACTGTTCTCATCAGGACACCGATCGTTTTGAACGTGAACTGTTTTTAATCCGACGAAGTATCGAACTAACGCCAAAGGCCGAAGGCTTAAACTCAATCTACGTTGCTTCGTTATCGTGTCGCACCCTTTGCTACAAAGCAATGGTAGCCTCCTCCAAGTTGAGCGAGCTGTTTACCGACTTGCAATCGCCGGACTATGAATGCAGCGCGTGCATCTATCATCAACGATTCACGACCAACACATCTCCCGATTGGTCGCAATGCCAACCTTTTCGAAGACTCGCGCACAATGGGCAGATCAGTTCGGTGCGAGGCAATCGAAACTGGATGTCGACGCGAGAAAAGAGCTATGAGCATCCGTTTTGGCGAGAGCATCGCGGGTACATTCAACGCTTGTTTAGCTTTAACGATTCAGACAGCGCAAGCTTGGACAACACCGTTGAGCTATTGTCACTTTCGGATCGTAGCCTGTTACATTCGGTTGCGATGTTGATCCCACCCGCATGGGAAAACGACCCACGGATTTCGGATGAGCAAAAAGCGTTTTTCGAGTTCCATGGTTGTTTCTGCGAGCCTTGGGATGGCCCGGCCGCGATTACGACGACTGACGGAAAAACGGTAGCTGCCTGCCTGGATCGAAACGGATTGCGACCAGCTCGATACAAAATCACGAAAGACGAAATTCTTCTAGTTGGTTCCGAAGCTGGTGCGGATCGGATCGAGGATTCGCGAGTTGTTGAAAAAGGCCGTTTGGCACCTGGTGAGATGATCGCAATCGACTTGCAAAAACGAGTGCTACTACGGAACAACGAGATTAAGGACAAACTTGCCCAGCGAGAGCCTTATCAAGATTGGTTGAATGAGCACAGTTTTGAGTTTCACCCTCGGCGACATGTGGAAACGGACGAGTTTGAGAACGTTTCTTCACCCGAGTTTCTTCGGCACCAGATCGCTGCTGGCCTCACGCAGCAGGAAATCGGGACCAAAATCTTGCCGATGGCGCTGGAAGCTCGCGAGCCAATCTTGCCCACTGGAAAAACGGCGCCTATCGCAGCGATCGACAACCGCTCACGACCACTGACTGACTACTTCAAGCAACGGTTGGCCCAAGTAAAGCACCCGGCAATTGACCCCGTTCAGGAAAAACTGGGCATGTCACTGGCTGCAGGGTTGGGCCCGGAGCGAAACATCCTTTCGGAATCACCGCATCACTGTCGCGTGTTGAACCTTAACAGCCCGATCTTGCTGCCTGACGATCTGGGCCAGTTGGAGATTCAATCTCCCTTCAAGATTCACAAGATCGATTGCACTTGGGAACGTGATTCAGGAACGAAAGGGCTGCAAGCGGCAATTCGCTCAGTCGTCCAATCGGCTCAATTGGCAATCGAACAAGACGCTACCATTTTGCTGCTCTCTGATCGAGCCGTAACGGAACAACGAATTGCGATTCCGATGCTGCTGGCGATCGGCGCGATCCATCATGGACTTTGCCAAACCAGCCATCGCCTGATGTGCAGTATCGTGGTTGAAACGGCTGACGTTCGGGACTCGCATCAACTTTCACTCATGTTCGGTTACGGAGCCACCGCCGTTTACCCTTACCTTTCTTATGCAGCGATTGCCAAACTACACGCTGAAGAGAAACTGCAAGGGCGTGTAAACGATTCGTTCCGACAGTACCAAACTGCACTTTCCCGTGGGTTGCTAGGGGTCCTTTCGGAAACCGGAGTTTCGATCTTGAACAGTTACCAAGGCGCTCAGATTTTCGAAGCCATTGGTCTTGGTCCCGATGTGATCTCAACATGTTTTCGGCACAGTTATGCGCATCTGGAAGGTGTCGGTTTTGCCGAGATTGCCTCTGATTGCATGGCCCAACATCATGCAGCGTTTGACACAGCAGAAGACGATCTGAGCAATCTGGCAAGTTCGCGTTCCGAAGAACAAAACAAGAACGATGACAACTTCACAACAGACCTAACAAACCTGTTGCAAATCGTTCCCAAGTCAACCGGTCCGATTCCGTTAGAAAAAGTAGAACCGTTAACTGACATCCTTCGTCGATTTACGACCTTGGATCTCTTGGCAATTTCCAGGAATAAGCGGCTCGATTCTCATGATCGAAGAATCAACATGATCTGCCCCCGACAGCGGCATGACGCTTATACAATCGAAGACATAGCGCAATTGATCTACGAATCAAAAGTCGTCGATCCGAATTCAGAACTGTGCGTGGAGTTAGTTGCCCAAACGGGTGTCGGCGGTATTGCCGTAGGACTGGCCAAATCCGACACAGACTCAATCCTGATCGGCGGATGTTCGGAACTCGACACACACGTTGGCGTTCCTTGGGAGATCGGAATTGCAGAAGTTCACCAGACCTTGATTTCCACGTCCACCCGAAACGACCTTGTCTTGAAAGTAGGAGGCGGGATCCGAAATGCGCACGACGCCATTTGTGCCGTGATTTTGGGAGCCGAGGAATTCGTCATAAATATTGAGGGCACACTCGACCAACAACGGGACCGAATCAATGCGATCGCTGCTGATGTCCGCCAAATACTCGCACGAATCGGGGTAAGTTCGATCGACGAGATCGTTGGGCAAACTCAGTTGCTGGTTCCAAACGAACTGGAGAATCAAACTCATTCAACAAAGGCTGGGTTGCTGGATTTCACGAAATTGCTCCACCAGCCCAACAGCTCTTTTCAGCACCAAAGCACTTGGGAAAAAGTTGCAAAAACCGGCTCTGAATTAGAAACATTTGACGATCGCTTTATTGAACAATATTTCGATACCGGCGACAACGAGTTTAGTTTCGATGTCTTCAATACTGATCGCAACATCGGCACCAAGATCGCTGGGCGACTTGCCAATCAGAGCATTTCTGGCAGTGACAAAGTAACTTTTTCATTGAACCTGAACGGAACAGCGGGACAAAACTTGGGAGCTTATCTTGAGGATGGCATCCAGATCAAACTCACTGGCGAAGCGAACGATTGTGTTGGCAAACAAATGCAAGGCGGTGAAATAGCGATTAAGCCCTCCAGCGATAGCGTTGAATCTCACAAAAACCTTCTGGCGGGAAACAGTTTACTTTATCGCGCCACCGCAGGGCATTTGTTTGTTGCCGGGCAAGTCGCTGATCGATTCGGTGTGCAGAACTCAGGCGCAACGGCCGTTGTCGAAGGCTGCGGCGACCATGGTTGTGAAGGGATGACCGGGGGAACGGTAGTCATTCTCGGTTCAATCGGAAACAACTTCGCTGCTGGCATGACAGGCGGCCAAGCCTATGTTTGGGATCCCAACGAACAACTTGAGCTACTCATCAACCCCCGAACGGTATCAACTTCGGCTTTGACCAATGAGGATATTCAGAAGCTGAAACAGCTGGTGAGCAAATTTCAGTCACAGACTCAAAGTGCGCTGGCGAAACGTCTGCTCTCCAACTGGCAGCATACCTTGTTGAGTTTTCGAAAAGTCGCCCCGAAACAAACGCAACCCGCAGGCCAGGAGCCTCACTTCAAACGCAGTTCAACGGGCAGCAAAATACTGACCTCTTGATCGGTCCGGCTAGCATTTTTGTTTCCAAGCAAACATCTTCGGCAACGCCCTCCTTGGGGATTTGTTACGATTGAGGTTTGAACTATCATCTGGAGAATGCGACAATCAGGGCTCACATTTTCTTTATCAAGCTGAATCGTTGACTCCAGTTATGAACCGTTTTGTTCTACTTTGCGCCTTACTGTGCGCTGGTCTAAGCTCGTTGAGCAGCGGGGTGGCTCAAGTCAGAGAACCTGTCGATTTTTCCAAACCTCTGATCTCACGGACCGAAGCGTTTGCGGGTCAACCGTTTGGCGTAGGCATGATCACGTTCCGGCTTCCGCCTGATGGCGGGCAAGTCAATTCTTCGCTTGTGATTCGCAGCGGAGCGATTGAATTATCAGAAAAAAACGATCGCGTTCTCTATCAAGTCGTTGGAAAACAGGCAACGGCACGGCTGATCCAGAATCTTGGCAAGAACGAAGAGCCGGCTGACCAATCCCATACGATCTGGTTTCTTTTCAAGGGTGATCAGCCTCTACAACTGACACTGCACGGAAGCGAAGACACGGAACTCCAGATGCTTCCCAATTATCCGCGTCGAGCAAGACAGTTTGATCGAAGATTGAAACAATGGTGGCGGGAATACAACCGGGCTGCGGAAGAACAAGCTGAGAACAGTGATTACCCGAACCTGATTGAGACCTATTTGACCACGATGTTAGGTCAACGGCTTGGATTGGAATTGACCGATCAGCCAAAAGATCGCCGAGGGCCTTTTCGGCAGACGATCGATTTGATGTTCAATGTAGAAAAGATCCGCAGCGAGATGATACGCGATGAGATATCGGGCGTGATCGATCTTGGAAAGCGTGACCAAGTCCTGCCACCGCGAATCTTCTGGAACGACACGGTAGCGCCAGATACGCGCGAGGATATCCAGATCGAAGAGATCGCTCACTACGTACCCGAAGATTGTTTGTACCTGCGTTTTGGTACTTGGAGTAACAACCTGTGGTTTAAAAGGCTCTCGGCCGAATACGGCGGCGACCTGGGAAGAATGTTCTCCCTACGGGGTTACGAGTCGCGAGTCGACGCGAGATTTCTTGACCAGTTGGCTTTGGGCTCGACCGAGATCGAAGACATGTTCGCTTCGACTGTAATCCGTGATGTGGCGTTCATCGGAATGGACACCTATTTCGGTGATGGTCCAGCCGTCGGTGTCCTTTTACAAGCTAAAAACACGAACTCCTTCCTTAACCGCACCAAGAATCGCCGCAAGAACTTTGCAGCGACCAATAAAGAGGTCACCTTGCAAGATGTCGAAATTGCAGGTGAATCCGTTTCGTTCCTGTCGACTCCGAACAACTACACCCGTTCATTTTACGTCGTAAAAGGAGACTTTCACTTAACAACCAACAGCCGAGCGATCGTTCAGCGATTTATCGAGACGGTTGGAAATGGGCGATCCCTTGGAAAAAGCGATGAGTTCCGCTACGCCCGTTCTTTGATGCCGTTGGAAGAGGACCATACGATGTTCGTGTTTCTCTCCAGCAAATTTTTTCAGAACTTACTCAATCCTGAATTCCAAATCGAATTGCGTCGCCGGAACAAGGCGATCGCAGACATGCAGTTGTTGCAAATGGCTTGGCTGGCCGCAACGGCAGAAGGTGTCACCGATATCACCATTCAGAAACTATCAGATCTGGGATTTTTGCCTGCCAATTTTTCTGCCGGAAAACACAGCCGTTACGAATTAGTTGACGGTGTTTGGACCGACTCGGTCCGTGGTGCCCGAGGTTTCTTTTTGCCGTTGCCTGATGCAGAAGTCGGAAAAGTGACTCAAGACGAGTACCGTTGGTTTACCGACCGAGCCAATTACTTTACCGATAACGTTTCCCACCTTGACCCGATGTGCGTTGGCCTCAAGCGGTTCGAGTTGAGCGACCATACCGAGCGAATCGTTTTTGATGCGAGAGTCGCTCCGTTTGGTGCGGAAAAGTACGGCTGGCTGAGCGAAATACTTGGACCGCCAATTCAAGCCGAATTTTCAGGCTCTCCCAACGACATCGTAAGCTTGCAGATGAGCGTTGGCACTGGATTGCTAAAAAAAGAAACGGAGCCCTACCAAGTCTTTGCTGGCGTACAGGACCATGTGGATCCTCACTTGGATCTCCGCCCTAAATCGTTTCTAAACTCTTTGCAGACTGTTAAAGAAGTGCCCGGCTACCTGGGAGCTTGGCCAAAACCTGACACCCTTAGCTTCTTGCCACACCTGGGAGGTGTACCCGATGCAGCCGGCTATACCTATTCACGTCTATTGAATTTATGGCGACTTCAATGGGATGATTTTTCGATCCTTTCGTTTGATCAAGCTCGCTTGGAAGAACTGAAACCTAAGCTGGGACTCAAGCCGATTGAGCGGCCGTCTCATCTACGTGTGCGAGTTGGAAACATCGCAGATTCGAAACTTTACGATTGGGCCAACACGCTGAATTACCGCCGCAGCTGGCAAACCTCGTTGGCCAACGTACGGATGCTTAATGTGTTGGCAAACCAATTTCGACTGGATCCGGAATTGTCCAAACGGGTCGCCGAACAAATGCTGGACGTAAATCTAGTCTGTTCGCTAGGTGGCGAATACGTGCTCAAAGAAACCTTGGCGGGCCGAAAAGTGTGGTGTTCAACCGCGTGGCCAAATTTCCTCAATCCCGAGATCCCAGACGACTACCAAGCCCCGATCCTCAATTGGTTTCGAGGTGCGGAGATCGAAGTCACCCAGGCTGAAACACAATTTGCGGTTCATGGCTTTATCGATGTAAACCGTACCGGCGAAAGTGACCTTCCTTCGTTCAAGATCTTTAAAGGGTTCAGCAACCTACTCGGCAGTGGAGAATCGAAGAAAGACAAGGCGAATAAAGATCAGCCAGAAAATGACGACATGGACCAAAAAGCCAAAGGTTCAGATAGTCGTGTCGATCCAACTATCGACCCAGTCGATCCAATTATCGAACTCCCTGATGAATTAGAAACACCCAAAACGGAAACCGGTCCAAGCGTACCCAAATCAGTTTTGGAACGAACCGAGGTCATCACGGGCCAGAGGTGAATTGGCCATCGCCAGCACGTCAATTGACGTTACGACAAACGCAATCGACTCCCCGGGACAACCGCTCTCGCTGGAACAGCACACCCAAGATTACGACCGCGGCGAGCAATAGTAGCCAGAGGTCGGCTGTCGAAAAACCTCGGCCAACTTCGACCAGCAGCTTGACGGGCGTCAAATCCGGCTCCGTTCTTGTTTGGGCTATCCATCGGTGATAAAATTGACGGTCTGATTGTTATTCGCAACACGATTGTCAAGGATTAACGCAAATGAATTGCCCTCGTTTTCTCTTAGCTGACATGAATAACTTTAACACCAAACGGTTGACTTTCCTTCTAGCGATTGCCGCGTTGTCTATTACCTGCGTGTCGCCTATCTTTGGCCAGAACTCTCTTTTGGTCAACGTTGGCGAAGAAGTTTTCGTCGTCGGGGCCGGAACGACCGAAGACGAAACGACTTTTTTGAGTGGAGGCATTCTTAGCAACACCAATCCTAATCGTTCGATCCTGGGCCCAGTGCTCGTTCTTAATTCCAGCACGGTACGCACCAACCGTAACACTTTGACAATTGAAGGTACTATCAGCGGACAGTCGCAAAACACTCTTACTTTCAGTAGCTTACCTAATCAGCTTCCTGGTTCTATTCTTTTGTCGGGAGACAATGATTATCAAGGGCCGACCATCATTAACTCTGGTTTAGTTATCGCAACAAACGAAAATTCGTTGGGAACTACGGATTCTGGAACTTCGATCACGGGTTTTGGTCGGCTAAGTTTACAGGTTGCAAACTCTGAGGCGTTTGTTGTTGCCGGCACCCAAACTTTGGGCAGTGGTAACGACAATTTGCGATTTAGACACAGTGAAGCAGTTACTAACGACATAACTTTTCAAAGTGGCGAGATCTTTCTCGATGAAACGTCTGAATTGCAATCCAGAATCCAGTTAGATCAACAAGGAGCACTCGCAGCAGTATTGCGAGGCGATACAACGGTCGTGGGCGGTGTTGAAGGGTCAGGCAACCTTACGTTGCAAGGGAACCTCACCTTCACCGATGCGGGCTTAGACCATTCAGGCGATGTTATTATCTTAAACACGGCTTATGGGGCTCGCGGCAACGTTCAGTTTAATGTTGCCAACGCTTTCAGCGGCGACACAATCGTTACTAACCA
>CAZDBA010000046.1:430-30515 GCA_964503615.1 uncultured Pirellulaceae bacterium | reverse complement strand
GGTTTGCTTTGCAGTTCACTCAATCCAATTCATTCCTGTTGGGAGATGTAAACCGGGATGGAGTTGTCAACTTTTTTGATATCTCTCCATTTATTGGGCTTCTGTCCATGGGAAATTTTCAAATCGAAGCCGACATAAACATGGACCTCGAAGTTGATTTCTTGGATATCTCGCCATTTATTCAACTTTTGACTAGCGGATAGGCTGGAAACCGCCCCGTCCATCGTTATGCTTTATAGATATTACCTAACTTTTCTTAATCCTGTAAAAACTGGAGAGCCCATGAAGCCCCTTTTACATTTGACCGTTCTCGCGTTGTTTTTTGCAACTAACGTTAATGCTCAAACTACCTCAATCGTTGAATTTCAAGACAACTTTGACGGGGCACCGCCCTTAGGACTAGCAGCTCAGCCTGAAGATTTTGCAGTGTCCCTTACCGATATGGTGCTAGGTGATCAATCGGGGGTCGATTTGGTTTTCGATGATGTTTCAATTACAACTGCTGCTGGAACATTCACATTCGATGTTACGGTTACCCCAGGAACGGGTGTTGGCGAGATTTCGGCAGCTGATGGTGAATTTAACGCGAGCCTCGCCGAAATTGACGATGGTGCAATGACCTCTTCCCTTTTTGAAGGCGGTGACATGATCACAGTCACAATTTCGGATGTACAGGGAGAAGTCACCTTTGACGGTTTTGTAAACTTTGGATCCGACAACTCTCAAGTTGGTGAAGGGATCAACGTCAATGGTATTGACTACATCAGGGGCACTGAGACAAACGGAGATGCTGATCCACGTCAAGGAATCGCTTTGCCTGATCCAGGAATTTTGGATCAAGATTCAGTTGATATCGTATTTGTCGGTGACAGTGTAAGCTTGCGTGGATTTGCTTTGCAGTTCACTCAGCCCTCCACTGGAGGCCTTTTGGGAGACGTGAATCGCGATATGTCTGTTGATTTTTCAGATATCGCGCCGTTTATCGCCCTTCTCAGCATGCAAATGTTTCAAACTGAAGCGGATATCAACGAGGACTTGGTTGTTGATTTTTCAGATATCGCGCCGTTTATCGGACTGTTAGCTGGCGGCTAACCCTAGCAACCTCTTCTGAGCGTTTTACCAGGATCGAATCAAAACCCTACTTGGCTTAATGCCAAGTAGGGTTTTCTCATGTAATTCGCTATCGACCATCGCATAAGCAGACCAGCTAAATTGCCCAGTCTGGCTGGGGTGATTCAATAACGAATTCTTCGTAAGTCACTGGATGCTTCAATTCCAACTTTGCAGCGTGTAAATGCATTGATGGGTCAGTCAAACGAAGCGTTTGGGCTCCACCGATTTTGCCACTTGGCAGATACAAAGGGTCACCGACAATGGGAATCCCCAAGTCCCACAGGTGGACTCGAATTTGATTGGTCCGCCCGGTAATCGGTTGACATTGAATCAACGTAGTTTCGTTACGTCTTGCGAGCACTTTGAATCGGGTTTCAGCCGCCAAACCGTTTTCATCAATGACTCGTGCGCCGTGCTCGGACGGTTCGCTCGCGATTTTCGCTTTGCTGATGAATTCGTCCTCGGCGGGATGCCCTTGGACTTCGGCCAGATAGCTTTTTTTGACGGTGCCCTCTTCGAACTGTCGAATCACGTTACGTGCAGCGGACTTTTTGCGGCAACAGATAATCGTGCCTGTCGTGTTTGCGTCCAGACGGTGACAAATTCGTATCTGCTCACCTTCGTACAGTTTGTTCAACACGTAAATCAAAGAGTTTCGATTAAAACGTCCGCAGGGATGCATCGGCAGCGGCGCGGGTTTGTTGACCCCGATCAAGTCTGCGTCTTCATATAGGATTTCGACCGCCGCATTGACATCGGGCTCAACCGTTTGCGGAAGCAGATGCTCAATTCGCCAGCCGGAACGGACCTTCGTGTCCACCGAAAGAGGCTCGCCCTTCCAAACGATCATTCCCGTACGGCATTCGTCTTGCCAGTACTGCGGGCTCATCTGCGGGTGCATGCCGACCAGTACATCCAAAACCGTTTGATGGTCAAAACGAAGCGGGACGTTAATTGGACGCACATTATTGTAAGGAACGCTACCAGGCAAAGGAGAAGTAAGTTCAGCAACCAATGCATTTCGATTCTCCACATCTCGTCGCAGTTGCTGTTCAGGCGTCAGGTAGCAGTGTGGGCAGGATAGTGGTGGAACATATTTTTCCGATTGTTGATCCTCAGCGCTCAGAACAGCCTGGCAGGCATAACAAAGATCGGCATCTGTTTCCTGCAACTTGGGGTCGACCGCAACCCGCTTGTCAAACACAAAGCAGTCTCCTTCGTAGTGATCACCGCCGCAGTCTTCGAAATACTTTAGAATGCCGCCATCGAGTTGGTAGATTTCACCAAAGCCTTTTTGCTCCATCAGAGGACCGGCTTTCTCGCAACGAATTCCACCCGTGCAGAACATCACGATCGGTTTGTCTTTCATTTCTGCAGGCAACGTGTCTACGGCGTCAGGAAAGGTGCGAAACGAATCAACACCAATCGGCACCGCATTTTCGAATGTACCAACTTCGATTTCATAATCGTTTCGCACGTCGAGCAAAACGACCTCTCGGCCTTCATCCAACCAGGCTTTGAGACGGTCCGGTTCGATTTTCGGACTGGTCTTTTGCAAAGGTTTGATCTCGTCCATCCCCATCGAGATGATCTCTTTTTTTAGTCGGACCAACAGTCGGCTATGCGGCTGGTGGTCGCTGGGACTTTCTTTAACGGAAATGTCAGCGAACTCGGGTTGAGCGCGAAGAAAGGCAACAAACTGGTCAATGCTCTCACGTGTGCCGGAAAGGAAAATATTAATTCCCTCAAGCGACAACAGTATCGTGCCTTTCAGCTGTAGCTGCTGACAGAGAGGAAGAAGCTGCTCTTTTCGCTGCTCAAGCTCTTGAAGATTTACGAACTTGTAAGCGGCAACATTAATATAGGAAGATGACATCGGTCTAAATTCTTGGGAACCCGTTAGAACAGTATGGCGTCTAAGCGGATAATGATTGTTAAAAACGGTAAATCTGATTCAAAAGACTGCTTAAAGGCTCAAAATTCGAATAGTGGTTCTACCCAATATTCACTATTCACAAAGTACATTTTGGTCCGGATTTGTGTTTGAACGAAACTCTCAAGATCAGATAGTGTTGAGAATAATGAGAATTTGGCAAATGTTCTACTCGAAAGCGCATCAAATACGCAGTGAATTTTCGGTGGCTTGCTGTAAATCGGACCTGCCGGAGAGAAGAATTGGGTGAACCAGCCGAATAACCAAAATTACGGCCTTGGCTTGAACAACTTTGAACAACCTCGCTAAATTATAGTTATGTCCAAGAGATTTGATCCTTATCTAGAGTGGTTACAAGTTCACTCAAAATCAGCTCGCCCAACTCATTATGAGTTGCTGGGCGTCTCTCCTTCCGAATCCGATGCAACGGTTTTCCAGGACGCGGCAAAGGCTCAGCTGAAAAAGCTGGAATCGGTTCAGCCCGGATCGCGAAAAAAGATGCTTGCGAACCTCATCAAGGAAGTTCGTCGCTCGGAAAGAGTTCTCAGCGATTCGGTCAGCCGTACTGACTATGACCAATTGTTGCTGAACAAGATGATCAAGGAAAGTGACATAAACCCGCCGGTTCGAGGAAAAGCAAACGAGCAGGCGACTACTGGCGCCAAACCGATTCGACGTGCCAAAGTGATTTCAACTCAGGTGCCTATGGCGAGTCCGATCACCGCCGCCGATCCACCCATGGCCAAGCCAGTAGCTAAACCGGTTTCGAATCCGGCGGTGAAGCCTTCTCGAAAATCGGCCCCACCTTCCATAAAACCAGTTGAGTCGATCCCTGCAATTAAGCCAGCTCGCTCGGAGGAACGGCCAAAGAAGGAAACGGTTCAGCCTCCCAAACGTACAGGTCCGCCCCAGCGACTTTCTCATCTTCGACCGGCCGCCAAAAAGACCAACCCGTTGTTTGCGGTCATCGGGCTGCTTGTTGCCGGCGTTGCGATTGCTGCATTTGGCTATCTAGTTAAAGAATACATCGCGATTGAAGAACCGGCCGATTTGAACAACGCTACGCTTGCGGACAATACTCAAGTTGAGAAATCTGCAAATCCAGTAACCAACACCAGTCCTGAAGTTGCGTCAGAGAAGGTTGAAACGCTGAGCCCAGAACGGGAGGAGGAGCCAAAGGAAGAGGTCGAACAGCCTCTGGCAATGAATGACAACGATTTGAAAGATGAAACAAGCCCAAACAAGGTTGAAGAACCAGAAGATTGGGTGAATCCATTCGGGCCTGACAGCGCAGACGATCCTAAAATAGCAACTACTCCGCCGCCCGCCCAAACACCTGCCACGCAAGCTCCGGAAACGATTGACGATTTAGTAGCTGGTTTGAAAGACCTACCCCTCACGCAGCAATACGAGCTGAAAAATCAATTTTACGATGCGAAGAATTTGTGGCGGCAACAACGTTTTGAGAATGCCAACACCGTTGCCTCGGAAATCAAGGCCAACTCAGCGCAACTTGCTGGAGCGGTTTCAGAAACCTCCAACCAATTGAGAGCATTCTGGGAGCACTTTGCGACCAGTTGCGAGCAGCATCCCGATCGTCAGATCGTTGTAGGAGAAAAAGTTGTTGGATTGGTCGAAGCACGTCCCAACGAAGTGATTTTGCGTATTGCAGGAACGAATCGAACCTACGAACACCGGTTTGTACCGCCCGGATTAATAATGGCAATTGCTGATCGAGTCGCAGATCCCAACGACGGATCGTACCACCTAAAAAAAGCAGCCTATTACATCAGCCAACTTTCCGAACGCCCAACTTTTTCAGAGCGTGTCGATGAACTCTTGACCAAGGGCGAAGCGGCGGGAGAAGACGTTTCCAAATTGCGATTGATGGCGGCGATCAAGTTTTGGGAGCTTGGTGAATCGGTTTCTAAGAGTGAGCGAGCCAAATACAAAACCGATCGGGCACTTTCGGATGGCGTAAAAGAGACTTTCAATTTGAAGACACCCAAACGCACACGTCCACCCCAAGCATTCGAACTTATGCGGCAGATTTTTCATGCTGCGGCTGAGCAATCGGACGGGACTCATTTTGGCCTTTCGGACCAACCTGACGCTCAGGAAAAACGAAAGCGGCGAATGTTGATGCTGGAAACCGCGCGGGAATATGGAATACGAGGAGGCTACACGCCAGCGACGTTAGATATCGTAAATGAGATTTGCTCGATCTCAGACGCCGACAGAGACTCATTGCTGTTTAAGACACTGAAGAATCTGTCAAATACGGCCGGACTCGATTCGGAGCACGCAAAGCTTTACTGCGATGAAATCTTAAAGGTCGTGCGAAACAGCTCGTCGCCCTATTCCGCGCGAGAATTAAAAGAGCTTTGCATAGCCGGAATAAAAGTCGCGGAGAGGCAGAACCTGGGTGCGTTTGGTTTGCAATTGGTCAACAGACTCAATGCTTTTTCCAATTAGGCTCCCTCTAGCCAACTACTTTATCGAGCTTGAAAATCTCTTCGACGGGACGTCCAAAGCACCGCGCGATTCGTAACGCGAATGCAAGGGAAGGCGTAGCACGACGTCCCCGACCCGTGCACCCCTATTGCCCACTCAAGATTTGGATAAAGGGTGAGATGTCAAAAAAGTTGACGACGCCATCCCTGTTGATGTCCGCTTCTTCTTGAAACCCCGATGTAGAAAGTAAACTAATCAAGGGAGAGATGTCAAAAAAGTCAACCTCTCCACTCAAGTTGACATCTCCAAGCAAAATTATTGGTTCCTCTACAGTCAAGGTTAACCCTGCAACAAATAACTGCACCGATCTCGTTGCAGTGATCTCCAAATTGCCGTTACCATCCGTGCTTAGCCCGGACAGAGTTACATATCCCGCGTCTGGCGATCCCGATTCATTGGCAGTCGTCGCAGACTTGCCATCCGCGTCCCACGTTGAATTGAAGTTGTCGTTGGGAGATACGTGTAAATATCCTCCGGTGACTTGGTAAGTAACATTGTCATCAAGTCCGCTAAACGTAAAGACCATGTTTGCATCGGGCAAAAGGCTACCCGCATCGGCTCTGTCAGCGTTGCCAACATTGGCGGCACCATAGTTGTCTACTCCGATAGTCGCATCATCAAAGGGCGTTGGCCCGGCTGAACCCTCAATTCCCGTGAGCCCAGAAGCCTTGCCCATGTTGTTGGTAACGCTAAAGCCAACAGGTGTTGGGGCGCCGTCAAGATTGATTAGAGTTCCACTGAAAGAGGCCGTAGCACCATCAGCAGTTTGAGTATTAAATTCGTTGAAGTTGGTACCAGCTGCTGGAGCAACACCTGCGTCGGTCCCAAAAACAGTTCCCGTTGTGCCGAAGTCGATTCCAATAGATTCGCCGGCTGCGATTGAAGGAATGTCGGTAAACACTTCGATAAAGACCAATTGGCCTTGGCCACTTGCCAAAAGAATATCGCCATAAGGGTCGATCAATATATCGGTCGGTTGACCGAAGTTTCCCGCAAGCAACTCCTGAACCCCGCCTGTGTTCGGATTGACCAAAACGGCGTCTTGCCCTTCACCGTTTCCGGCACGTGCTACAACGATGAAGCCATCGAACGGATTCCCGGGTGCATCAAGAAAATCCAAGCCTGTGGCTGCTGTACTGGTGCCCAAGTCCGCAAAAATACCAACGTTGTTTTGGAAATAGCCCGCATTTTGAGCAGCCTGAGCTGATGGGTTGTTGTTGTTGGGATCTTTCCAATCACCACCTACCGCATCACTTCCCTTGTTAAAACCGTGGTCAGCCTGAAACGAAGACCGAAACAACTCGTCTCCCTGAGACGCCGTTTCGCCGCCTTGGTTATTGGTAACCCATAACGTTCCCGAATCGTCAACAGCGACTCCGTATGGGTTTCGCAAACCGGATGCGTACACCCGGAGCTTTGAGGGATCATTAGAAGTAAACGCGCGGGTGTCAGTTTTAAATGCCAAAACATCAGCGGCATCGTTTAGGTCGTCGCCAATGTCGAACCAGGCAGTGTTGGTACTGGTTGTGTCATTCGAGAGCAGGGTAAGGTCTTCGATAAACATGATCGACGCCGTATGAGCAGACTCACCAATCGCTGAGACGGTGTCGTCACCATTGAAGTTTACACCTCCGTTGTTGGTCAAAGAACCGACGCCGATATAAAGGGTATCTTCGTGAATTGCGAATTGAGTAATTTGGTGAACCCATTGGGCGAGATAGATATTATCGGCGATCGTTTGATTTAGATCGCCTGCACCTCCCCATGTTCCATCTCCATCCGCGTCGTTGATTCGAACGATTGAACCCAATCCCTGCGTACGTGGGTCCTCGCTGGTTACGTTGTTCAGCGCACGTGACAAGTACATCACTGTTCCCAAAACGGGATCTTCATGGAAAGCAATTCCATACGAACCGTTGGAGGTGGGGTTAAAGCTCGGATTGCTCACAAACATCAAGCTATTACTTGCCGAAGACCCAAGGGCTACCAAGGGCGAGACAACTTGTTGCGGATTGGAAATCACTCCACCCTCACTGTAGTCATAACGTATGACACCATTGTTCCATGTAGAAACGTACAACGCACCTTCATCGCTAGGATTAAAGGCCAGCTGATTGATTACACCAACACCTGTGTCGATTGTCTGGGCATTGGTAAAGCTACTACTAACCGCACTGCTGATCGTCTGAGCAGTAACCGGTGAAGCAAACGAAATAGAAAAAACTAAGGCGACTGCCAAGAAGCTGTGAACCTTGAACATGGAAGAATAAAAAGAATTTTGCATAGCACCAATTAAAAAAAGGAGGAGAAGGAGGAGAGTGGTGGACAGCGACTTGCAGAATAGTGTTATTGCCATCGTCTTCGTAATCCTGAGAGAGACGTTAGACGGCCTTTTTGGCGTACCGTAATCGCATATTGATACAGCTTGCCTGTGAGTTTTCACGTACGAACCGAAAACTCTTTAACAGTTGAATTTCCGCTAAATCAAGTTTAGCGAACATCGAATGGAATCTAGGGAGATTATTTTCACCAAACTTGAAAGAACCGACTTTTGGAAAGGCTCCGCCATAAAATTCGGCTTCAACAGTATGTTCGATTGGCTACGTTCGATGAACGGCGCGTTTTCTTAAGTCGAACTAGTTGGCGCGATCGATTCTCACTCCAATTTCAGTGTGTTTTCGCCTGTCTAGGAAGTTTGGATAAACCTGTTCGTTCTGGGAAATGTTCCGAGAATTTTGGGGCAAAAAAGGTGCACTGTTGTTGTGTTTTACGGGTGATTGAATATCATCGGAACGTTAATTCGCTCAGGAATTATTGAAGGGCACGGATGTCTAATCGTAGCGCCGGAAAACGGCGTTTTTTACGGGAAAACTTCGTGAAAATTTTCACAATCTAGTGGTTTGTTGGCCGAACACCTTAATAGAGCGGCTTGATAATCCCAACAACGATTGCGGTAAACCTTGGGCTGGACTGAGTGGTGGTCTTGAGCCGCATACCAATAACGAAATTTGAACGAACACTTTTGAAAATCGGAACCAATGGCTTTTGAAATCAAGCGTGGGCTGGACATTCCCATCAACGGTGAACCTGTTCAGCAAATAAAAGAAGGTCCCAACGTGACTCAAGTTGCGTTGATTGGCGACGACTACATTGGCATGCGTCCTCGTATGCTGGTCCAGGTTGGCGACAAAGTAAAATTGGGCCAAGCAGTTTTCGAAGACAAGAAAACAGAAGGGGTGATCTACACGGCCCCCGGCGCTGGCACAGTTTCGGCCATCAACCGAGGCGAAAAACGAAAATTTGAATCGCTGGTGATCGATCTCGAAGGGGACGCAGCAGAGGATTTTGGCAAGGTCTCCGATTTAGGTTCGCTTACTTGTGAATCAGCGACCGAGAAACTGACCCAGTCAGGACTTTGGACTGCCTTTCGCACTCGGCCGTTCAACCGAGTGCCCGTTCCGAACTCGCAACCCAATTCGATTTTCGTAACAGCGACCGACACGAACCCGCTGGCGGCGGAACCTGAGCTGATTATTGCGGAACATCATGACCATTTTGTTGCAGGTCTAAACGTTGTCACAAAACTTTGCGAAGGCAAAACGTTTGTTTGCACACGCGGTGACTCACGTGTTCCGGGCAAAGAAATTCCAGAAGCCCAGTTCGAAGTTTTCGAAGGCCCCCACCCTGCGGGACTTCCTGGCACACACATCCACCAGCTGGATCCCGTTGGTACCACCAAAACGGTTTGGTTCATTGGCTATCAAGACGTGATCGCGATTGGCCACTTGTTCTCCACTGGCAAACTGATGACCGAGCGAACGATTGCGGTTGCCGGCCCCAAAGTAGATAACCCAGGACTCTTCAAAACGCGGTTGGGTGCGCAGATTGGCCAAGTCATCGCCGGAAATGTCAAAGACGAAGACACTCGTGTCATCTCAGGTTCGATTCTATCTGGACGAACTTCGACAGAGCCTACCGATTTCCTCGGACGGTACCACGTTCAAGTTACCGCGTTGGCAGAAGGAAACATTCGCGAGTTTTTGGGCTGGCAAGGCCCTGGCTTAAACAAGTTCTCGATCACGAACATTTACATGGGTGGATTGCTGAACCGTTTGCGTGGCAAAAAATTTGACATGAACACGAACATCAACGGCAGCCATCGCGGTATGGTTCCCGTTGAGACTTACGAACGAGTGATGCCGCTGGACATCCTTCCGACTTACTTGTTGCGAGCTTTGATATCCGGCGATACGGAAACGGCCCAGAACCTTGGTTGCTTGGAATTGGACGAAGACGATTTGGCACTTTGCACTTACGTGTGTCCGGGCAAATACGATTACGGACAGATCCTGCGAGAGAATCTGACTTTGATCGAAAAAGAAGGCTAACAAACAAAACAACCGCTCGGTTTCTGTTTTCTTTGCCTGAAAGAATCTCGAACTGAGCGAACAGGATCAAACAGAAGTTATTCATACAACCTGGGCATCGTGCCCAACTACAACTCCTAAAGTGAAATAGAAAAATGCTTAGAGGATTGCTAGACAAAGTTGAACCGTTCTTTCACAAGGGCGGGCCACTTGAAAAGCTGTATCCGCTGTACGAAGCGAACGACACGTTCCTTTATACGCCGGACGAAGTCGCCAAGGGACAGACACACGTACGAGATGCGATCGACACCAAACGAATGATGTCGATGGTGATCGTCGCTTTGATTCCGTGTATTTTCATGGCGATGTACAACACGGGCTATCAAGCTCAGAAAATCATCGCCGGACAAGGATCGGCATTTGAGATCCCCGAAAGCATTTGGGGCTCATGGCGTTACTCGCTGATGTCCGCTTTGGGCATCGGCTACAACGCTGATCCCGGTGGATTCCTCAGCTTTGGCAGTATGTTCCGCTGCATGTTTCACGGATCACTTTACTTCATTCCGGTCTACGGCGTTTGTATGTTCGTCGGTGGTCACTGCGAAGTTCTCTTCTCAGTGGTCCGAAAGCACGAAATCAACGAAGGATTTCTGGTTACAGGAATGCTGTTCCCGCTAACCTTGCCGCCAGACATTCCACTATGGCAAGTCGCTGTGGGGATTGCGTTCGGTGTCATTGTGGGCAAAGAGATCTTTGGCGGTACAGGTAAGAACTTCCTGAACCCGGCGTTAACCGCACGAGCGTTTTTGTACTTCGCTTATCCAAAACAGATCAGTGGGAATTCGGTTTGGACATCGGTTGACGGCTTAACCGGTGCTACCGCACTGGGTGCGATCGCCGATGCGAAACCGGATGCTGCAATATTGGCCGAAAAAGGCGACAAGGTTTACCCAACAGTGAGCGAGGTCGTCACCGGCATCGAGGGCAAGTACGAAAAAGCGGACGTGATGCTCGATTTCAGTTGGTGGGACAGCTTTATTGGAAACATTCACGGTTCGATGGGCGAGACAAGTACGCTTGCCTGTTTGATAGGAGCGGCGATCCTGATCCTTTCACGAATCGGCTCATGGCGAATCATGGCTGGTGTTGCGATCGGTGTGGCGAGTTTCTCCTCGCTGCTATGCATTATTCCGATGCCAGAAACTGTTTACAACATTACGCCTCAATGGCACTTCGTGATCGGCGGACTCGCATTCGGTGCGGTGTTTATGGCGACCGATCCCGTGTCGGCTTCGATGACCCGCAAAGGAAAATGGATCTACGGTTTTCTAATCGGATTCATGACGGTGCTTGTGAGGACGGTCAATCCAGCGTTCCCGGAGGGGATCATGCTGGCCATTCTGTTCGGCAACGTTATGGCACCACTGATCGACTATTTTGTGCTTGAGTCCAACATCAAGAGGAGGTTAGCACGCGATGTCTGAAGAAAACGCTAAACCTGAATTCGACAAGAACAGTATTTCGAACACGTTCATCACTGCCACGGCGGTTTGTCTGGTCTGTTCGTTCCTGGTGGCGGGTGCCGCAGTTGTGCTCAAGCCGTTACAGGATCAGAACAAAAAACGGGACATCATGTCCAACATTATTACCGTTGCGGGGTTCGAAGATCGTGATCTCGAAGCAGCCGGTTCAATCGAAGCGTGCTTTGATAAAGAAAACGAATCTCGCAAGGGTTACATCGAAGATGTGCTAGTCGATCTCGAAACGGGTTCGACGGAAGTGGGAATTGAAAAAGCCCGAGCATTTTTGGAGATGGGTGACGATGTCGAAGATTCAGAAGTAATCCAGGCTTATGACCAAGCCAAAGCCGCGATCAGTAGTAAAGCTGGCGATGACAAGGAACTGCTGTTCGCAAGAGATCTTGGCAAAGAGATCGACATCGCCGCTTTGAAGAAAATCGAACAAGTTGCCCATGTTTATCTGTTGAGAAACAAAGAAGACCAGATCGTTAAATACATTTTTCCAGTTCGTGGAAAAGGGCTATGGTCTGTGCTTTACGGTTTCATGGCGGTCGAACCGGACCTGCAAACGATTTCGGGACTGACTTACTACTCACACGGCGAAACGCCTGGCTTGGGTGGTGAGGTCGACAACCCGTCCTGGAAACAGCAGTGGACGTTGAACGAAGACAAGCCTAAGAAGAACAAGCAAATCTTTGATGAGGAAGGCAAAGTCGAAATCGCCGTGATCAAAGGCAAGGCTTCGACCCCCTATCAAGTGGATGGGTTGGCCGGTGCAACAATCACGTCGAACGGTGTAACCAACATGTTGCAATTCTGGTTCGGTCCTGAAGGATTCGGACCTTATATCGAAAACGAAAAACAAAAAACGGATTCACCTGAATCCGCGTCAGCCAACTCCGGTTCGAAGGGAGCGATTGATGGCTAAGCAAGCGTCGGCCAAAGATTTGGTCTTGGACCCCATTTTTAACAACAACCCAATCGCGTTGCAGATTCTCGGAATTTGTAGTGCGTTGGCGGTGACGACACGTTTGGACAAAGCGTTCGTGATGTCGATTGCGGTAATCGTGGTGACCGGTTTGGCAAGTGCCTCCGTCGCTTTGATTCGCGAACGAATCCCCACCAGTATTCGTATCATCGTGCAGATGACGATCATCGCTTCGTTGGTGATTCTGGTGGATCAGTTTCTCAAGGCGTTCAGTTATGGACTCAGTAAGGAACTGGCGGTTTTCGTCGGGCTCATTATTACGAACTGTATCGTAATGGGTCGCGCAGAAGGTTTTGCGATGCAAAACTCGGTTCGGGATAGTTTCCTGGACGGGATCGGAAACGGATTGGGCTATAGCTTGATCCTGATCATCGTCGCCTTTTTCCGAGAGCTGTTTGGAGCCGGGAAATTGTTTAACCAAACGGTTTTGCCTTCTTCGATTTACGAACCAAACGGTTTAATGCTGCTCTCCCCGAGTGCGTTTTTCATCATCGGATTTGCGATTTGGGCTTTGCGTACTTGGAAGCCTGAACAGATTGAGGAGGCGTAGACATGACCGAATACATCATTGACTTGGTCCGGTTGTTCCTGCGATCGGCGTTCTATGAAAACTTGGCCCTCGTTTACTTTTTGGGAATGTGTACATTTCTGGCGGTCAGTAAGAACGTCAAAACTGCTCTTGGCTTGGGCGTAGCGGTTATCGTTGTTCAGTCGATCACGATTCCGATCAACAACCTGATTTATAACCTGATCCTCAAAGAAGGTGCGGTCTTGTACGCACCCGACCTCGAGTTCCTGGGTTTGATTTGCTACATCGGCGTTATCGCGGCGATGGTTCAAATCCTTGAAATGACTTTGGATCGTTTCTTCCCGCCGCTTTACAACGCGTTGGGGATTTTCCTTCCGCTGATTACCGTAAACTGTGCGATCCTTGGTGGATCGTTGCTAATGGTTCAAAACAAGTACGACATTGTCGAGAGTTGTGTTTATGGATTCGGCTCGGGATTCGGTTGGGCACTGGCGATTGCGGCGTTGGCGGCGATTCGTGAAAAGCTCAAGTACAGTGACGTGCCTCCCGGACTTCGTGGACTGGGAATTACGTTTATTGTTGTAGGCCTGATGGCTTTGGGCTTTTTGGCTTTCTCCGGAATCTAAAGCTCGATTCCAATAAACACGTTCAAACATCCAGTTAAATAAAACGGTTATCAAATGGAAATTCTGTTCGCTGGCGTACTTGTATTTACAGTCGTCGTACTCGCATTGGTCTCATTGATCCTGCTTGCCCGCAAACAATTGATTCCGAGTGGCGATGTAAAGATCCTTATCAATGGCGAAAAAGAGATCGCTGTTTCGCAAGGCGGAAAATTGATGGGTGCGTTGGCCGACCAAGGCATCTTTGTTTCATCAGCCTGTGGAGGTGGTGGAACGTGTGCTCAGTGCGTTGTCAAAATCCATGAGGGCGGCGGCGATTTGCTGGACACGGAGAAAGGACACATTAGCAAGCGTGAAGCTCGCGAGGGGTGTCGTCTTTCGTGCCAAGTCAACGTGAAGAACGACATGAAAGTCGAAGTTCCTCACGAAGCGTTTGAGACCAAGAAGTGGCAATGTACCGTTCGCTCTAACGACAATGTCGCAACGTTCATCAAAGAACTGGTACTGGAGTTGCCCGAAGGCGAAGACGTCGGTTTCAAAGCGGGTGGTTACATCCAGATCGAGTGCCCGCCTCACACCGTTCATTACAAAGATTTCGACATCCAGGAAGAGTATCATCCCGACTGGGACCGATTCAACGTTTGGAAGTACACCTCGGTTGTCGACGAAGATGTCGTTCGAGCTTACTCGATGGCTAACTACCCTGGCGAAAAGGGAATCATCATGTTGAACGTGCGTGTAGCTTCACCGCCACCACGCAACGACACCGTGCCTCCCGGAAAAATGTCTTCGTTCATCTTTAACCTGAAACCAGGTGACAAGGTTACGATCTCCGGACCGTATGGAGAGTTCTTTATCAAAGAGACCGAAGCCGAAATGTTGTACATCGGTGGTGGTGCTGGTATGGCTCCGCTTCGCTCACACATCTTTGAGCTGTTTAAGAACTTGAAGACAGGTCGCAAAGTCAGCTACTGGTACGGTGGTCGAAGTCTTCGCGAGCTGTTTTACATCGACGAATTCCGCGCGATCGAGAAAGAGTTTCCGAACTTCAAATTCAATATCGCGTTGTCAGAGCCTCAACCGGAAGACAACTGGGATGGTTACGTGGGGTTCATTCACCAAGTCGTTATCGACAACTACTTGAAAGACCACCCGGCTCCCGATGAGATCGAGTACTACTATTGTGGTCCGCCAATGATGAACAAGTGTATTCAAAAGATGTGCGAAGACTTTGGTGTAGAACCAGAGAACGTCTCGTTCGACGACTTTGGTGGCTAGTGCAACACGAGGGACAGTGCCTCGCCTCGGAGGGGCGTGCTACTTAGAGAAATATCGCGACTGACATTTTTGCAAGTCGTGTTTGTAGTACCGCCTTAAGGCGGAATCGAACCTGAATGAAGCGGGGGATTCCGGTTAAAACCGGTGCTACGAACGACAATGATCGGATACCCCGATACTCGTTTGGAGTTCGAAGGCATGCACCGAAAAAACCTCTTCACCTCGTTTCTGCTGGTGACCTTATGCCTCTCCGCTTCCAGCGTGCTCTCACGTGTTGGCTTTGCTCAGTTGATCGAGGCCAAAGGTCAGACGATGGGCACGATCGAATATAAAGTTCGGCTCGACTCCTTACCCAAAGAACTCGACCCTCAAGAGGTTGGAGAGAGCATTCAATCGGAATTGGATGACGTCAACGATTTGATGTCGACCTACATTCCGGATTCAGATGTCTCCCGCTTCAATGATTATCAGGACATCGACTGGTTCGCCGTCTCGGCTGATACGGCAAAGGTGATTGAGCGAGCGCTGGAGATCAGCGAACAAACGAATGGGGCTTTTGATATTACGGTTGGACCGTTGGTCGAGCTTTGGCATTTTGGTCCGGACAAAGGCTCAACGGAGATCCCCAAGCCGCAAGCGATTCTCGACACACAAGGATGGGTGGGATATCAAAAGCTGGAAGTGCGTTTAGACCCACCCGCTCTGAAAAAGTCACTGGCAGAAGTCCGAATCGATCTATCGGCGATTGCAAAAGGTTACGCGGTCGATCGTGTTGCTGTAAAACTCGATTCGCTGGGCGTCGAAAACTACATGGTTTTAGTGGGCGGTGACGGACGAACAAAGGGCACCAAGAGTGATGGAGCATCATGGCAGATCGGAATCGAAAAACCTGATCCCGAACAATTCGGGACCTTTCAAAAGATCGCACCGCTTGAAACCAGCTCGATGGCCACCTCTGGCGACTACCGAAATTTTTTCATCGTCGACGGGGTTTGGTATAGCCACACCATCAACCCAAAAACAGGTAAACCTGTAACCCACAATCTCGCCAGCGCTTCGGTGATCGCCGATGATTGCATGACCGCAGATGCCTTTGCGACCGCAGCACTAGTATTGGGTAAAGACAAAGCGGTAACGTTGTTGGACGATTTAGGTATGGACTACCACCTGATCACTCGAGAAAAATCGAAGCTAAGTGAAACGACAAGTTCTGGACTTTCTCTGCTCGATCCCGGCAAGAAACGCAATGGAACCCAAGGGCGTTCGCTCTTACCGATGTTTATAGGAACCGCCGTCATTTTTGGTTTGGCAATTTTAGGAATGGCCGTCGGAGCGATCGTGAATAACAAGCCGATCACAGGTTCGTGTGGTGGGCTTTCCGCATCCACAAATATAGACGGCGACACCACCAACTGCTCCTTGTGTCACAAGCCCACGATGGAGTGTCCTGACCTGGACACAAAAGAGGCGTAACACTACCAAAGCCCCTCAAACTCTAGAGATTGATATCACATCTGCCCGGGGTACTTTGGTCGCGACCGTAAACGTCCAAGACGTCCAAGTCATCAACATTGTTCCGCAATTTACCTTCCCGGGCCCGCCAGCGAGTGATCAGTGTTGTTGACCTATCGTTGCCAAGGGAGCCAGGTTTGCATCCATGCCTGATTCGCTTCGCAAAAATCAGGGAAGTCTGCTTGCAAACATTCCGAACAACAGGTCTCAACAGGAACGGTGATCGTACAAGGAACCATTCGACAGACACAACGAGGAACTCGAATTTGAACTTGGTAGGGAATGCAAACAGAGTAATTATGTGTTCGCTTCATCGGGATCTGGTCTACAACCGTTCGATACACAGTTCGTGATCTTTTCGCGGGGACCTGAACCATGTAAGTTTCCTGTTTCAGTTCCGGGACTTGTCGATAACGAGTCTCCACGCGAGTTTTGACTCGCATTTCCGGCTTCATCTCCTGATAAGTCTCTACTTTGACGACGGGAACTTGCCGTGTCTTTCGTCGAACTTTGGTTCGTGTTCGTTTCTCCGCAACCATCTCCGTATAGCTTTGCGTTTTGATGACCGGGACATCTCTGTACTTGGTTACCATACGTGTTCGATAACGAGTCTCCGGTTCGACCACGGTGTACGTTTCGTTTTTCACAACGGGGATTTTTCGCGAAACCGTTTTGATCTCGGTCCGAGTTCGCATCTCCGGAACCATTTCGGTGTATTTAACCTGCTTGATCTCCGGTTGGTCGCGGACAATCGTATCTTTCTCGATACGGTATTTTACTTTAGGCACGTTGACCGAATAGGTTTCAACATCGACGACGGGCACGTTGACGTAATAGGTTTTTATTTCCGGACGCTGTTTAACAACCGGAACTTGCACCACAAACGTCTCCTTGGTTTCGTAAGGAACTTGAACGGTATACGTCTCCTGCCGCATTCTTGTCACGTCTCTGGGAACCTCGATCGTGTAGTTGACTCGATTGTTTCGCACTTCGTCAACGTACTTGGTGACGGGAACTTGGCGCGTCTGTACTACCGTACGAGTTTTTTGGACTGGTTTTTGTCGTTCGCGAACCTCTTCGCGATAGGAAGTCTTGTACTTTTTACGAGTACGAACCTGAGCTTGAGGCTCCATGATCGTGTACGGTTGTTGACGTGATTCTTTGCGATAACGGGTAACGTCAAAAGTACGCGTTTTTTGTTCAGGGCGTTGGATGGTCACCGTGTAGTTGTACGGGACTTGGCGGGTCACTGTCCGGTGCGTGGTATAGGGAACCTTCTTGGTTACTGGTTTGGGACACCACACACTTTCGCAAACGGTGTGATAGGTCGGACAACAGGTTTCGCAGCCACAACAGTCTCGCGAACAAGCGCATCCCAGTACCGTTCGTGTTTGCGTTCCCCAATAGCCTTCGTCGACGCAGACCGTCCGATAGCGAGTTTCAGGGATTTGCGAAACAACGGTGCGAGTCGCAGTCCGAGTCTGCTCTTCTGGCACCATTACGGTGTAGGTTTCTGTTTTACTTTCGATATAAGGAACATTAACCATATACGTCCTTGTCAATTCGCGTGGGACGTAAACAGTTGTCTCGTAATTCTCGGAAATTTCTTCTTCGTAAGGGACTTTGATCGTGTACTTCTCAGTCTCAAAGTCGACGTAGGGAACGTCCATGTTAAAAGTTTCGTTCACCATCTCGGTGCGAGGAACTTGCACAACGACTTTTTCGTCTCGAAACTTCTCGACCAAATCGTAAGTCGTGATCGTTTCTGGAACGTTGCGGGTTCGCGTTTCGTAGCGAACTTTGGTGACGTCTCGCTCGAACACCTGTTTTTCATAAACGGTATAAGGGACCGAGATTTGTCGCTCTCGCTCTTCACTCACGTAGGTTATGACTTTGCGTTCACGCTGTGCCGGTTCCATTACGGTGTAAGGAACACGTCGCTCAACCACCTCGGTCACTTTGCGATTATAAGTCACGTCGCGAGTTTTCTCTTGCGGGACGTTGACGGTGTAAGTCTTCTGCTCGGGGATCTCTTCAGTGATTGTTTTGAAAGTCGTAAAGCTGCGTTTCTTTTGTTTCGGGACTTGTACGGTATACGGATCTTGCACTTCGACTTGATACGCTTCTTTTTTCATTACCGTGTAATCGCGCTGTCGTGACTGCGGAACATTTACGGTGTAAGTTTCTTCGTATTGTTCGGTGTACGGTTCGGTTCGGTATTCCGTTTTCTCCCGTTCCCGTGTTACCGGAACCATTACCGTATAGGGTTCTTGAATTTCGTGTTGGTACGGTTGCTGGCGATAGGTGACGAACTCTCGCGTTCGTGTTTCCGGAACCATTACGGTGTAGTACTGAACCTCTGGAACTTTTCGATACCGAGGTTCGTAAACGGTGTAGTCCCGACTGCGCGTTTCGTGACGAAAGTGGGTCTGGTTAACGATCGAATAAGAGGTCTCCCAACGCGGGACCAAAATGGTGCGAGTCTCGCAGGCAGGTTGGCAACATCCGCATCCGACAGGATGGGACTCGCATTGAGCGCATTCGGTGTTGAAAGTTGCGTCAACGAACGACTCCACGATCACACAGTCGCCTGGTTGAGGAGTTGGTGTAAGAGGCCAGACGCCGAAGCCCACCAATCCCAGCGAGCCGAGGACGAGCAGGATTGTGGCTCCGTAGGAACGAAAATTCATTAGTGCAAAATTCAAGGGTGAGTTCAGGTCGCGTTTGGCACCCGAGGAATGCCAACATAAAGAATAAAAACGGGCCTACGCAGGTTCAAGTCATAAGTGGCTAGAAACCCAATTAAACAAGACTTTCACCAAGCTTTTCCGCCAATTGAGACACCAGCCCCTGCCCCTGCTGCGTTAAAGCGTGGATAGCGACCTGCCGTTCACTCAAGCTGGACGGTTCTGGGGCGGTCTGAAACTCAAAAACGACGTCCAATTTGGGGAGGAGGTCGGCAATTTTGGCGACCCATTCGACGATTAGCACCGCTCCGTCGTCAACCGCTTCGTCCAGCCCAAGTTCGAAAACCTCTTCGTCTTCAGCGATCCGATACGCGTCCAAATGGAGCAATTCGACTCGGCCCGAATAAGGAATACAAAGCGTGTAGGTGGGACTGACCACGACCGCTTCTGGTGAGTCCAAAATCGCTCCAACGATCCCTTGAGTCAATTTGGTTTTACCGGCCCCCAATGTACCATTCAAGCCGATCACGGTCGAAGGCTCTACCAATCGTCCTACTTCCAATCCCAGCTCAAAAGTTTCCTCCGGCGATTGGGTTTTCAAAGCCAGCACGACACCCGGATTCTTTTTTTCCTCATTCATTAATTCATTTCCACTTAGTGGATATAACCTTTTGGCTGAATCTCTTTCTTCTCTCCGTTGTCAACCATCCAAAGTCCCTGCTGCTGAACGACCTTTCCGATCAAGCTCACGTCGTTTGGCGCAGAAGCCAAAATCTGCGTGGCGTTCTCCGGAGCTGCCACAATAATCAGCTCGAAATCTTCGCCATCGGTCATCGCATGATCAAGCGCTGAAGACTCGCTTGATCGACTCAACTCTTCAGCCGCAGCAGAAACAGGAATTTCGCTTTGAACAATCTCTCCGCCTACGCTGCTCTGCTGTAATAAATAACTCAAATCCAAAGACAATGAATCGCTGATATCGGTCGCGGCATGAATCTCAAAGTCTTGTGCAATTCTTTGAACCCATTCCGTTCGCGGTTGAAAGTCGAGATGATGGCCGAGGATACTTCCACCTAGCTCACCAGTAACCAAAATCGAATCCCCGACCTGAGCGCCATTAACGGGCCAAATCCGATCCGGTTGAATGTACCCTATCAAAGTCGAGCCAACGATCAGCGGCCCTTCGTAACGATTCGTGTCGCCACCCGTGATCTCAATCCCATGTTCATTTGCTACTTGTTCGGCTCCGATATAAAGCTGCTGCGCATCTTCCAGCGAGAACGTGTTGGGCAAAAAGAAAGTGAGCACTCCATGAGCCGGCCGCGCGCCCATCGCCAACAGGTCGCTGATACTAACCGAAACCGACTTGTGACCAATCCGTTGCAGAGCATGTTCTTGGGTGTCGAAATGCACCTGGTCACAGAGCGTGTCAGTTGTAACGACGGTGGCAAGTCCATTGGGGGCAAGCACACACGCATCATCTCCGATGTCCAGTAATATCGTTTCAGCTGCATGGGTGCGAGGGCGTGTGCGATCCGCATCCTTTTTACGGGACTGGACCCAACTTATGAACTCTTTCTCAAACATCCAAAGCAACCTCGATGCTGCACGCAGGCTTGGCATCCGAAAACAAAAATAAATTGACGTCCACATGACTTGAAAGTCATTAGACAACAGCCATTTTTTTGTTCAAGAGGCTTTGAGAGCGGGAAGAGTGACCCAATGAAAGGGTCGTGAAAAAATGCCCGCCGTCGTATTTACGCAGCAGCCACGACGGCGGGCATCGTTGATGAGATCAGGACTCGCGGAACTGAGGCACTATTTGGAGGCCGTTCGATTGATATCTGTCAAACGAAGGTGTCCAAAAAACCGCTCCTGATCTCGTAGGATGTAGAACATGAACTGTTCTTCTGTTCGTATATCTTCTTGCTGCAAAACGTAGGAAAGATTGTCAAGCGTCTCGGTCTTCCAGCCGTGCATGGCAACCAAGATGTCACCTTTGATCATGTGCGACTCATCTGCCGGACTTCCACTTCGTACCTTGGTGATTCTCAGCCCGCTTTGGTAGTTTGGATGCCTGTTGACCATCTCTTCTGGGGAAACTGATTCGACTTGTATACCCAATAGGTTCCAAGCCAACGTGTCGACCTGTCGGCCTGAACTTTCCAAAGCCACACTTAGATCACGTCGTTCCTTGCCACGACGTATAACGATAGGGAAATTGGTTTCCTCATTGACTCCCAACATTGAACGCTGAAAGTCCAATGCTCGTTCGACTTGCATACCGCCGGCCTCGACGACTCGATCACCTTTGCGAATCCCCGCTTTGGCGGCCGGGCTTCCGATCGCAACGTGGGTTATGACTGCTTGGGCGACATCGTGTTCGTGGATAGTCTGGACCGTCATGCCGTGAGCGATCCCTTCGCCTACCATTTCGTCAATCATTCGTGCGGCGACTTCTAAAGCATCATTAACAGGAATGGCGAAAGCAATTCCCTGGGCTCCAACTCGCACGGCTACGTTGATGCCAATCATCTCACCATCGAGGTTAAGTAGTGGTCCGCCTGAGTTGCCTGGATTGATGGATGAGTCGGTTTGGATCAAGTTTCGATAAACCTGTTTTTCGTTAACCCGTACAGTTCGGCCCAACTGGCTGATAATGCCGACGGTCACGGTGTGTTCGTAACCATAGGCGTTCCCAATCGCAGCGACGGTTTCAGCCAACATCAGATCGCTGGACGTGCCGGCCGTGATTACGGGCAGTGGATTGCGAGTTTCTATTTTGAGAATCGCGAGATCGGTTTCTTTGTCGTGGGCAATTAATTGTGCCGTGGTCGATTCTTTCGTCCCGGTTGTGACTTGGATTTTACGAACGTCTTGAACAACATGGTAGTTGGTCAAAACATAACCACGCGAATCGATGACAACGCCAGTGCCCATTCCGTTGACATGTTTAATCTCTTTGTCATTGCCCATCGAGTCTTTACTGTCATGAATCGTCTTGCGACCACGCAGATTGACGATCGAATCCATGGCTCGATCAACGGCGTTCACCAGCGGTGTTCGTCGGTTGTTCTTTTCGGGAATTCCGCTTTGACCCCACACGGGAACGAACAATAACAGCAGCGTTTGTAAGCACAACGTTGCTGTAAGGCAGGGTCTTAAGAGCATAGGGTTCACGTTCTGAAGGCAATAAACTCAGACACCGCCTAAGCGGTGCTAAAGCACGGGGATAATCACGGCTGATCAACCTCACAGACGGATAAATCGGACCATCTCGTTTCATCCCGTTAACAGGCACTTGAACGTCGGAATAGTTTACCAAAGCTCCCCGCTAGCGGCCCCGGATTGTGAACGTGAAAGGAACGGATTGGCTAATCGTTAAACTTTGCCAACGGAGATTATTGGCGGAATCGTTGGAGTTTTTTTGATGAAGGGACTTGGGCAACACAAACCAGACTGCGAGCAAGTGAAGCAATTACTCGAAATTCCACCCAAGCTCATCCGACTTGCAACCAATCGGGCAAGCGTACGACTTTGCCTTCGTGGGTAAGTGCAGCCACGACTGTGTGGCCTTGAACGATCAGATCGGACCCACGTTCGATTTTGTACTCGTGTCGAATACGAGCCCCTTTGGACTTTTTCAAGGTCGTAGTGAGTTTGAGCAAGTCATCGTAGACGGCTGGCATCGCGTAGTCCAAAAACGCTTCGGATACGACCAACATGATCCCCGAGTCTTCAAGCGCCTTGTAGCTTGCCCCGCCGGCTCGCAACATTTCGATTCGGCCGATCTCAAAGTAGCTGAGGTAGTTGGCGTGGTGCACAATTCCCTGGGCATCGGTTTCTTGATACCGGACTCGGATCTCGATTTCGTGCTCTCGAAGCGTGAATTTCTCTGGATTGACCGCTGTCATGGGTTGCCCTACAGTACCGTCTGCGTCAGGAAGACGTTGAAGACAAAGTTTTATGGATTGATTTAATATTATTCCAGTGGATGTAGCCGAGAATTCTGCCTCGATTTGGAACAGGCTTTCAAGTCATGTCACGAGTTTGCTTTCGCGATTTTGGCTTTGAGCACTGAATCTGGCTTGTTCGGCCGTCGGCATCACTTTGCGGAAGATTGAGGAATGAACGAAGGCGATGGCTCGGGCGCAGGAGTCGAATTTGAAACGATGCGGGGGCGCGACTTTCCCACAATCCGCCAGTTCACGGTATTTCTTGAAAATCGTGTTGGTCAATTATTAGAGGTTCTACGTCGGTTTCGTGGTGGTAAAACCCGAATCTTGGCTTTGAACATTATCGACTCGACTGAATGTTGCATTGTTCGCTTGGTTCTTTCCCACCCCGAAGCGGGACGTGAGATCCTTGAACGAGCCGGATTGGCTATGATCGAAAGCGACCTGATCGCTGTGGTGATCGAACATGACGAACCGCTGATCGATATCTGCACTTCCCTTTTGCAGGCAGAAGTCAACTTGGTTCAGACTTATCCACTCCTGGTTCGGTCGGTAAGCGGAACCGTAGTGGCCGTGATGGTCGATAATGTCGATTTGGCAACGGAAACACTCAACAAAAGCGGAATTCGGCTGCTTAGTGAAAACGAGTTGCTAGACTTGACGTAACAATATTGGAACTGGGATTATATTAATGTCAGAAAGTGGTTTTTCGTTCCTTGCGTCGTCTTGCTGCTCGTAGCACTTCCCTGCTAAACAGTTTTCCTCTCACCGGCGATATTCAAACATGCCTATTCGTGTTACCTGCTCGGGATGTCACACGCGATTTAATGTCAGCGACAAATTTGCTGGGCGCGAAGGACCTTGCCCAAAATGTAAAAAGCAGATCCGGATTCCGAACAAAACCGAAGAGGTCGTTGTCCACACCCCAGATGCGGGTCCCAAAGATGCTAAGGGAAAGTCGATACTTAAGCCGATCGTCAGGAAAGAAACTAATCTTTCCGGGATTCAAATTGCGATTATCGCCTGTACGATTGTTGGCTTTTTGATCTTGTCGCTGTTGATGCGAACTTTCTTTACTTCCCCAGAGGAAATGCCCGGCTGGCTGTTTTGGTTCGGTGCGATTGCGCTTGCTGTCCCGCTTTGCTTTGCGGGCTATACGTTCCTTAGAGATCAGGAACTGGGTATCTTTGCCGGGCAGGAATTGTGGATGCGGATTCTCAGTTGCGCGGCGGTTTACGCTTTGCTTTGGACGCTCGTGCCTCTGATGAACTACGCGTTTGTAGACATGGGGCAAACCGGTGCTTTTGTCGCGCTGGGAGTTATGTTGGTTGCCGGAGCAGGAGCAGCCACGTTGGCATTGGACTTGGACTATCTCAACGGACTGATGCATGTCGGTTTGTATTTGAGTTGCTGTTTACTGTGCCGATTTCTTACTGGTGTTGCAACTATTCCAGGTGGAGCGCAGTCCGCCCCAACGCGCGGCACTCGAGACCGCCCGGCAGTAGTTGAATTGTTGGAAATGTTTGATGCGATGGGTGTCACGTTATCCAGCTGGGGGCTTTAGGTCTTTAAGCCATGAATTCGCTTCAACTCATTCCGGAGATCGAAGCACTTTCGTTTCCGAAATCATTGATCCGCTTGCCCGATCAAGTCGACGTGCCAGTAACGCCCCGAATCATGCGCCTGATCGATTCGGCGGCGTTTCAACGATTGAAAAAGGTCAGCCAATTGGGTTTCGTGTCGTGGGTCTACCCCGGCGCAACCCATTCGCGATTTGAACACTCTCTGGGTGTTTACCGACTAACACTATTGGTCCTGAGAAACCTGGCGGGTGATGGTAGATTCTGCGAACGGGTGACCGATCGCGATGCAGAATTGTTGATCGTTTCCGCTTTGCTACATGACATCGCTCACTGGCCGTTTTGCCACCCGCTTGAGGATCTCCAACTGGATTGTATTCCCCACCATGAATCTTTGGCCGGGGCCATCCTCAAATCGACAGAAATTTCTGCAGCTCTTCAGGAAGATTGGGATCTGAAGCCAGAAGACGTGAACAACTTACTGAACAAAAACATTGGACCGCAAAAGGAGATCATCTCCTCCATTCTCTCCGGTCCGATCGACGTCGACAAAATGGACTACTTGGTACGTGACAGCTTGCATGCAGGCGTGCCCTATGGTCGGAATTTTGATTCTCCACGTTTGATCAGCAGTTTGTGTCTGAATCAAAAGGGAAACCGAATTGCGATTACCGAAAAAGGCAAAACAGCTGCGGAGCTTATGGTCTTTGCCCGATATGTGATGTTTAGCGAAGTTTACTGGCATCATGCAGTCCGAAGTGCCACTGCGATGTTCCAAAGAGCGTTTTACTTGATCAGCGGCAAGCTTAATAAGAAAGATTTTGAGCAACTCTTCCTTTGTAGTGACGATCAAATTGCAACGTTGTTGTATGGCTGGGACAGCGATGGATTGGCCAAACCGTTACTGGACGGGCTGTTTGGCAAGACTCGTCACCTCTACAAGCGATGGGGACAATTCGGACACCATGAACTCCCCCATCTACACCACAAGATCGCGCGTAAACCTTACACCGAATTGGTGAGAGCAACAGAACGAATAGCTCAAGCGATCAATTCTTTTCATCCTGAACTTAAAGTGAATAGCAATGAAATCCTGCTCGATGCACCGCCTGTCGGACTGGAAGTGCAGTTCGATGTGGATGTTTTCAAAATTAAGACAGAAGAATCCAGAAAGCTCGGCGACCTTTCTCCTGTTGTAAGATCTTTAGCCAACGATCAATTCGACAACTTTGTAAAGCAAGTACGCGTTTTTGTTTCCCCAAGACTTGCTATCAGCGAACAGCTCCGTTCTCTTGAAATTGTTCCTCTGCTTTCAGAGAGTTTTTCTTAACAACTTATTTACAAAGAAGGCACGCTGGGTTTGAACGTTTTGCACATTATCATTTTTTTTTAAGTCAGCCTTGCTCAACTCATAAAAAGAATCATAATCCGGCATAACAATTTGATGATCTATGAAGAGACATGTTTAAATGCCTACAAAACGAGTCCGTAAAGGAATCACTCGATTCGATATCCATGAGAGAGGCACCTATGGTTTTATGGTGCGAATTGCGAGGAAAGAGGAAAAGCGTAATCAATTCTTCTCAGACAAAGAGTGTGGTGGCAAGCGAAAGGCATTAGCGGCTGCGGTTGCGTGTTACGAAGAGTGGGTTGACGAATTGCCTCCCCCTGTAACATCGAAGGATGTAAAGTCGGTTCGAAACAAATCGGGACGAGTCGGAGTTCATCTGGCAGTAAATCCCTCAAATAGCTTAGAGGACGTTACCTACAGTTCCTACGTTGCAGCTTGGCGAGCCGAAAATGGTGATCGGGAGAAGGTCAGCTTTTCTGTTGAAAAGTACGGCAAAAAGCTTGCTTATCAACTGGCTTGCCTGGCTCGCGAGAAAGAAATCGCGGATCGCGACAAAGTTGAATCGTTGTTGTCAAAACAATTAGGCAAAAAGGTCGTGAGCAAGAACAACAGCCGAAGAAAACCGGGCAAGAAAAAAGCAAAGAAGAAGAAGGCCGCTAAGAAGAAATCATCGAAAAAGAAGCCCACCAAGAAAAAGAAGCCCACCAAGAAAAAGGCAGCTAAAAAGAAAGCAGCCAAGAAGAAGGTGACTAAAAAGAAAGCCGCCAAGAAAAAAGCGGGCAAGAAGAAAGCAGCCAAAAAGAAGCGACGAAAGTAAATCGTCTTTTTGACTTGTGGAAACGAGATTAAACCGGTCCAGCATGCATTGCTTGGGCCGGTTTTTTTAATGGAAACTCAGATTCTCAACTCGAATCCTCGCCAGTTTTGAGCAATGCGATTGGCAACATCAGCTTTCAACGATCTGCTTGAGCGCGCTTTGAATCGTTTCAAACTCGAATTTGAAACCGCGGTTCAAAGCTGATTTGGGAATCACCCGTTGTGAATTGAAAAGACAATCTGCGAACTCGCCAAGCATGAGCTTTACCGCAAACTTGGGTACGGGCAACAGAGCAGGTCGTCGAACGGCGTTGGCGATCGCTTTGGTTTGTTCGGTGTTGGTAACCGGATTTGGGGCCGTGCCATTGAACACGCCAGAAGCGGACGGAGTTTCCAACAGCCATTGAAACATGTTGGCGAGGTCAATAACGTGGATCCAGGGGACATACTGTTTTCCGCTACCTAATGCTCCGCCCAACCCCCATTTAAAAATCGGAACCAACTTTTCCAGCGCGCCGCCCTCCAGTCCCAAAACAATTCCAATTCGAACGACTGCGACGCGGACACCCGCGCTGGCATACTCTAATGCTGCGGTCTCCCAGTCCCGACAGACATTCGCCATGAAACTATCATCATGGCTACCGGACTCGTCGATCATGGTATCGCCTTGGTCTCCATAAATCCCAACTGCTGATGCCGAGATGAACGACTTGGGAGCCTGTTCCAATGTTTTCAGGCCGGCGATTAGGTTCCGTGTTCCCAAAACTCGACTATCAAGGATCCGCTTTCTCTTCTCCTTGGTCCACCTTCCCTCAGCAATCGGTTCTCCCATCAAATTGATGACTGAATCAACTTGCATGCTCGGATCAAGGGGAATCGGTTGTTTGACTGGATCCCATTGAACAACATCACAAACCGAATCGCCCAATTTAGATTTCGCCCGTTCGGCATTGCGACTGGTTACGATCGGGTTCTCGATTCGCTCCAAAAGGTATCGTCCTACAAATCCGGTTGCGCCGGTAATTAATGTCGCCATGAGATTGATCTTTTCTAACTCGAATGCAATATCGGTATACAGAAACGAATTCCGACTCGGTCGGCTTTGCCTATTTCAGTTCATTTTTTTGGCGCAGACGTTTCTTCTTTTTTCGTTTTGCCAAAAACGGAAGTAGCCAAAGGTAGATTCCGCTTACCCAAAGTCCGAACAGGATCAAACCGTTGGGGAAAAAGATCCATAGTTTTGCACCATCGGAAAAAAACGAACCGTCATGAAGACTCTCAATCAAGTCACTTCGCCTGTAGTTCGACGCAAGTATTTTTCCGTCTGCCAAATCAACTTGTAGTTCCCACCGATTCTTACAACGAATTTTTGCGATTCCGCGTTTTGGTCTGACGTCGATCCGATCAATATCTTGCCAATCCTCAACAGCCGCATTCGGATCTGTCTTTGCGGAATCCAGCAACTCGTTGAACGAAATCTCAGGATGGTCAACTTCGGCGCGGACCGTCGCCGGTTGGACCCATGGCAGTTGTTTTTTGAGTTGGAGAAGCAAGCCGGTTGCAATAACCAGCCCCAGCGGCAATAAAGTCAGAATGGCACCCCAGCGGTGGAGCCTTCTTGTCCATCGATTTAACGTCATCTATGTTTTCGTGGCCCTTTCTTGGACGGTTTGGTTTTGTATTGCGATCAGACCGATTTTCTTCGCCAGCTCGACAGGTTTCTTCGAACCTACTCCCACCACCTATGCAGGGGGAAAGACAAGCTAAAAAATCGTTGTCGGCTTGATGAGCAGGAAATTCAGTGCGATTTTAAGCTTATCAGACAGGTCATTAATAGCGGCAAAAGTCAATCGGTTGTCTGTCAGCGGAGTCGTTTGGCCCTTGTACATAGTGCAACATCTCAGAAAACCCGAGATTTTGGACACTTTGAAGCAAATTCGCCTAGTTCTAGATTTTGTTGCAGGGCTCGATTCGACCCGCGAGTTTGAACCAGATCATCAATCTGTTGCTTTCCGCAGAAGAATTTGCCTTCGGAAAACGGTTTTTATGACCTGTCCAACAATGTATATGATCCGGATATTCGAATATAACGGGCTTAGATTGTTTCCCAAACTGCGGGAATTTAGGCTTACTCACTATTTACCCTTTCGGGATAGAAGGAAAATTCGATTATTTTTACCTAACTCGTTGCCATTGAAAGTGTAGAGGTTAGAATCAAGGACGTATTCCTACCAACGCGCATGTTCTGCGCAACTTATCCGTCTTTTCACCAGAGTATGACAAAAGTCATATTCCTAACCATCGGCGGATTGGTAAGTTCACTAACTTATTAACGTTTCACAGGTTAACAACCTTTTTCACTTGCAAGTTTTAGTTACATTGAATCTCGTTTCGAGGAGGACTTTATGTCTCAACGCATCTTAGGCGTTCTGGCTGTAGCGTGTTTCGCATTAGCGGCACCTATTGCTAACGCCGACTCACCTTGTGGATGTGGCCAAGTGGTCAGTCCAATGGGTGCAGTTTATGGAGGATCCGTAGTGGATCCGTACAACGCCGGTGGTGTTGTTTATGGTGGTGGCCAAGTTATTGGCGGCCAAATACTTGATGGCTCATTTGGTGGCCAAGTTGGCGGCTCATTTGGTGGCCAAATTGTCGATGGCTCATTTGGTGGGCAAATTGTTAACGGTGGCGGATGCTGCGGTTCAACAATTCAGTATCAGACTCGCACTGTTTACGAGAACCAGGCAGCAACTGAGATGCGTACAGTTACACGCACTCGTTACAGGACTGAGACTCGTACTCGTGAGTACACAGTTAACGTTCAAGTCCCAACTACTCAGCAGCAATCTTACACCGTAATGGTTCAGGTTCCTGTTCAGACAGAGCAGGCTTACACAGAGAACGTTGCTCAAAGTCGTACTCGTACTGAGAACTACACTGTTAGCGTTCCTTACACTGAGCAAGTTCCTCAGCAGTACAACGTTACAGTTCCTCAGACAACGATGCGAACTGAGACTTACTCTGTAAGCGTTCCTTACACAGAGAACACACAGCAGCAGTACACTGTCAGCGTTCCTTACACAGAGAACGTTGCTCAGAACTACACTGTTCAAGTTCCTGTTTCATCTGAGCAAGCTTACACTGTAAACGTTCCTTACACAGAGAACGTTGCTCAGCAGTACACTGTTCAAGTTCCTGTTGTTACTCAAGTTCCTCAGAACTACACAGTAATGGTTCCTTATACAGACACTGTAGAGCAGACATACACTGTCAGCGTTCCTTACACAGAGAACGTTGCTCAGAACTACACTGTTCAAG
>CAZDBA010000046.1:0-330 GCA_964503615.1 uncultured Pirellulaceae bacterium | reverse complement strand
TTCCTGTTCAATCTCAGCAAGCTTATACAGTTAACGTTCCTTACACAGAGACCGTTGCTCAGAACTACACAGTTACAGTTCCTGTCGTAACTCAGGTTGCACAGAACTACACTGTTATGGTTCCTTACACTGAGAACGTTACTCAGAACTACACTGTTACTGTTCCTTTCACAGAGAACGTAACTCAGAACTACACTGTTAACGTTCCTTACACTGAGCAAGTTCCACAGAACTACACAGTGCAAGTTCCTGTTGTTAAGCAAGTCCCACAGCAATACACAGTCATGACGCAGCAAACTCAGCAGCGTACAGCGACTCGTATGGTTTGTC
>CAZDBA010000045.1:0-31251 GCA_964503615.1 uncultured Pirellulaceae bacterium | reverse complement strand
TACCAGCGGCTTAGTTTGAATAATTAGCAGTTGGCAGGACCTCTGTGTTTAGCAGAACTGCCATGTTGCCAGGGAACTTCTGGCTGCCTACATAGTACGCAACGTCGTGTCGACAACCTACTTCCGATTTTACTTCGATCCGCTGTCGGTTACCTAGCGGAACCAGATTTTGCTCAACGACCGGATCGAGACTACCTGCATCGCGCCCCAGTCCAGGATGGCACACCCGTTTGGAACTCAGCCTGAGTGCTCCGTCCCTTGCGTTGTTGACAATCAAACTTTGGCTGGTCTGGCATTGAAAACTGAGCCTCTGATTTTTGATGTTGTTTGCAAAGTCGCAATTCAAAGCGGAACCCAAGAAAGCTGTTTTGTATCGCGTTCCATCATCGGGCAGCATGTTTCTTTGAGTCAGAAACGAAAGAACGACTTGAACACCCAAACTGTGGCCCACAAGGACCACATCGCGGTTTTGAAATTGCTGCATAATTGGCAGCATCGCGCTGCCGACAGTTAGCGAGTAGTTCGATTTTTGGATGAAGTCCTGTCTGTACCGCTTTTCACTTTGTTCCGCTTTCCAAACTAGAGAGACGAATCGAATCGGAGGCAACTCGTCGGACTTAATCATTGCATTGTACACCGCGTTCGCTTGTCGCAAAGCAGAACAGTCCGTCGTGCGCCAGCCTGGAATGTAAATTACCGTTTGAAGTTCTGGTGCAATCAGATGGGCCTGTGTCAGGTCGCTCAGTTGTTGATCCAGCCAACCACATTCTGTCGGTATCTGTTCTCTTTGCCGCGGGGTTAACTGTTGCTTAACCGTCAGATGCTCCGGATCAGGAGTTCCATTGTCGTCGTGAATTTTAAGCAGCCAGACTTCGTCGCAGTCGCGTACATTGGCTATCTCTGTGACGAGTTTTTTTTTGTCGATTTTCGGTTGGCGTCGTTGTGGTGGGAATCCAAATGCGGATTGAGTCGCGCAGATAAAAAAGACTAAAACACCGAAGAATAGCGACGTGCGATTCATGATTGCCAACAAGGAGATAAAGACTACGACTGATAGCAGTTTCGTCCATTGCGCGCGGCAAAGTTTATCTGACGTCAGTTGTTCAGGCTGCGCCGATCGTACAACCCGAAGATTCTCCAAAGATAGACAGGAACCTAAGGCGCTATCAGCACACAGTTGATATTTGTCACAGAACGGATAATAGGCCAAGCCCAAAGCGAGCTATGTTGGCACACGGGCGGGGAAGGGCGGCCCATGCTACTTGGATCGGGGAGTCGTTTTGAACGCGTTCGGAAAATACTTGCGTGCGGACTCCAGCGGTTTGTGGGCGATCATTCCCAGTCCGCAGATCGAACCTTCTTCCATCTCCCACCCTACATCGTCTGCCATTTCCAGTGCTCCCGGATCGCCAATCTGGATCAAGCTGTCGAGTTGGCGACGAAGATAACGGGTTCCCAATCGGCAAGGCGCACACTGGCCGCAGCTTTCCCGTTCGAAAAAGATCAATTGCCAACGTGCAGCCTGAGCCATATCAACCGTGTCGTTCAGAACAACGATACCGCTACTGCCCAGCATCGAGCCCGCCTCTTGCAAACTGTTGTAGTCTAACGGCAAGTCCCTGTATTTCATGGGAAGAAAGCCACTGGACGCACCTCCGGGGCTGAACGCCAATGGAGCACCGTCGTACCCACTGGCCGCTTCGACGACTTCGTCTAACGTCACACCCAGCGGTAATTCGTAGACCCCTGGTTTATTAACATGGCCCGAGATGCAATAAAGCTTGGTACCCGGTTCTGTTCGACCTTGGTCTTTGAACCATTGCCCTCCCCGTTCGATAATTGAGGGCACGCAGGCGGCTGTTTCTACGTTGTGCATCAAAGTTGGTTTGTTACGAAAACCTTTTTCGGTAGGGTAGGGCGGTTTAAGTCGTGGCATACCTCGGCGTCCTTCCAGCGATTCGAGCAGAGCTGTTTCTTCACCGCAAATATAGGCTCCGTGCCCTTTGACAAGGGTAATGGTCAGATCGCCAATTTTGTCCATTGAGTCAGCCACGGCTGCCTGCAATGCCCGATGCTCGTTGGTAAATTCGCCTCGGATATAAATAAAGATATCTTTAGCGCCGCAGGTGACTGCGGCGATGGCCAAGCCCTCAATCACTTTGTAAGACTGCCGCAGGATCAACTCTCTGTCCTTGAACGTTCCTGGTTCGCTTTCGTCAGCGTTGCAAACGACGTATCGCTCCGTTTCGGTTTGATCAGCCACGGCTCGCCATTTGATATGGGCGGGAAAGCCTGCTCCTCCGCGTCCCTGCAATCCAGATGTTTCCAATTGCTCCAAGACCGCTGCCGTGCCCATCTCGCGTGCGGTAGCCAACTGTTGAAAACGCTTGTCCGGTTCGCCGCTCAAGTTCATAGGCAACTGCGAGTCGTTGGGCGTAACCGAATAGTCGCGCCCCTCGTAGGTCACCAACTCCATCTCTTCATCCAACGTAGCGGGAGCTCGATCACATTGCCCGAGGCAGCTGACGCGTTCAACTTCCTTGCCATTCTCAACAAGCTTGGCAGCCAACTCATCGGCGCCGAACATTTGGCAAGTAAGCCCATCGCAAACTCGAACCCGTTTGCCCGGCCGACAGATCAGCGAGTAGAACAAACCGGTCCCCCAAATGTCTGCCTCAGGCACTCCCGTCGCATCGTGGACAGCACGCACGGCAGCCTCGGTCACTCCGCCATGATGTTCGAGCAACTCGATAATCTTCTCTCGTTGGGCTCCTCGTTTTTCCATTTTTTCCCTGGCAGGTTTATGTTGGGCTTCATTGTCAAAAAACGGTTACTGATCAATCGATGATACGACCCGCTTCGGAATAGATGTTGAATCGGTTTTCCGATGCGAATCCGATCAAAGTCATTTTGTACTCGGTGGCCAATTCAACGGCAAGACTTGAAGGGGCTCCGACAGCAACCATGATCGGCACCCCGGCAACGATCGCTTTCTGCACGATCTCAAACCCGGCTCTGCCGCTCACAACCATAATCCGTTCTGCGGCAGGCAGATCGCCAGATTGAAGCAACGCGCCGATCAATTTGTCGACCGCGTTGTGCCTGCCGATGTCTTCACGAACGTCAAGAATGGTACCACAAAGTTCGGCAATGCCAGCGGCGTGGATTCCACCTGTTCGCTCAAAGGCCGGTTGGATCTTGCGGAGCGAAGCAGGCAAACCATAGATCACACTACTAGAAACAGTCGGCTGGCTTGGCGAAAGTTTCTGGATCCCTTTAACCGCTAAAGAATCCAACGAGAGCTTTCCACAAACACCACAGCTGGAATTGGAAATGAAGTTTCGTTGCAACCGACTTGAGTCCAATTCAACTTTGTCATCCAAATCGACTCGTACGATGTTGTTTGTGGATCGCCCCTGACTATCAACCCCTGTAACAACAACCTCATTGATCTGCTCGTTGGCGCTGATAATGCCCTCGGAATAGAGAAAGCCAGCGGCGAGATCTTTATCGTTGCCTGGCGTCCGCATCGTGACCGAAACTTGCTGCATGACTTTTTTCCCATCGCGGATAAACGAAATCCGAATCTCCATTGGCTCCTCGATCGTAACCAGATCGTTGCAATCTAATTTCGAGTCTGGAGCGATCTGATGGATCGAAACCGTCTTGTCAATGTCGGGATGGGAGTTCATTTCGAAGTTGCAAGTTGAACCGAATGAAACAAAGTAATTACTAGTTTTAGTTGCTCAAGCCAAACTAATAAGATCGAAGATTCTATCGTATGATTCATAGGGATAAGGGTCGACGCCAAATCTGCAAATCGAAGGCAATCCGACACGGCCTACCTCGTGCACTGGCATGTAAATCAAATTGTTCTTGGCCGGTGGTTTTAAAAAGCACCAAGTTCCATGGCTTGGGAACGGTTTTGCAGGTTGAACTGTTGTGTATTGCACCAGATGGATTACCAAGTCGTATTTCTCCCGATTTCCCGCGCGGCTCGATTAAATGCTGATAAAATTGATGGTTGACGTCTAATCGACACCTATTGCAACCATCAACCGTCCAATGAAAACCATTATGGCGCCCAAAAAACATTTTCTGGTTCTCTTTTTGTTGATCGCACTGACCGTGGTGTTCTCAGCCACGCCAAAGTTATCCCAAGCTCAAACGCGACATACAGAAGGCTTGATCGAATCAAAGCCGAACACGTTCGCGATCGTGGGTGCGACGGTACACGTTTCACCAACCAAGTCGATTGAGAACGGGACGATCATAGTTCGAAATGGAAAGTTCGAAGCGGTAGGAGCCGACCTCGAAGTTCCAGCGGATGCGAAAAAATTCGACGTCGAGGGAAAGCATGTTTACGCCGGCTTTATCGAGTCTTATCTCTCGGCCGATATCGAGTTGCCAGAGGACAAAGGCACTGCATATTGGAACACGAATGTTCGTTCACATGTTGTCGTCGCGGAGCAATTCAATCGCTCTTTGTTAGATTTTAAAAAGATGCGTGAGGGCGGATTCACTTCAGCGTTGGTTGTACCTAAAAACGGAGTTCTTAAGGGAACCAGTAGTTTTATGCTGCTGAGCGAAGCCGAACCCGAATCGCTGCTTCTCAATTCAAAGGTGGCTCAGCATGCTTTGTTGACAGCCAGTCGCGGTGGGCGAGGCTATCCCAATTCACCTATGGGTGCCGTGGCTCTTGCTCGACAAACGTTTCTTGACGCCCAATGGTATCAAAAAGCGCACCGAGCGGCGAAAGTTGAACCTTCGATCGGGGTGCCGGAAACAAACAGCTCGCTCGCCGCACTCGAGCCCGTGTTGACCGGCGAAATGCCATTGGTGATCGAAACATCAAACGAGCTGTTTGTCTTACGAGCCGACCGATTTGCCAAAGAGTTTGGAGTTCGCTTAATCGTTAAAGGCAATGGCAACGAGTATCGTCGATTGAATGCGATTTCTGAATTGGGCAAACCAATCATACTTCCCCTTAATTTTCCTGCGCCACCAGACGTCTCTGACCCCACCGCGGCCATGGATGTTTCTCTGGAGACGTTGATGCACTGGGATCACGCTCCGGAAAACCCTGGCCGACTGGCCAACGCAGGAGTTCCGATCGCGCTCACATCAGCGGGAATGAAAAAGCCCACACAATTTATCGAAAAACTGGGAGTGGCGGTAAAACGAGGCTTAGCCCCTGAATCCGCCTTGGCAGCAATCACAACCGTGCCTGCGAAACTATTTGGCGTTCAAGACCAAGTCGGTTCGATCGAATCTGGGAAAATTGCGAATCTGGTTGTCTTGGACAAGCCATTGTTCGAGCACAAAACGAAGATCGTTGAAACTTGGGTCGCTGGTATTCGCTATCCCGCAAACGCCAAGAAGCCTGACAAGCCGACGGGCAGTTGGATCATTGAATCAGAAGAGGAAAAAGTTGATGGCCTGCGACTCGTCATCGCGGGTGAAAAGAAACTAACGGCCCGTATCGAGCTTGCAGAAGAGAACACGGAGGAAGAAGATTCCGAAGCAGACTCCAACGACGACTCGGAAGAAGAGCCCGGGGAAGAGCCCGAGGATGAAGCCGCCGATGATGACGAAGATAAGGAAGACGAAAACGAGGACTCTTCTGACAAAAAAGAATCCTCCGCCAAATCCAACTCGGTTAAGATCCAAAAGCTCAGCCAAAATGGCGACCGGATTAGTGGCATGTTCGATGGAGAAAAACTCGACTTCGTAGGCATGCATCGTTTCTCACTTTTGTTTGCAGAAGAATCTTCTGCGATTGGTCAATTCGTAAACGCCAGCGGCGGTATCACCAGTTTGAGGGTGAAAAGAATCGTTGACGAAGATGTTGCCGACGAGAATGCAGAGGAAAAAAAGAAGAAGGAGTCTGAAAAACCTGCTGACGAAAGCCAAGACGACGAAAGTCAGGACGACGAAAATAAAACAGAAGGTCCCTCATCCGGCGCTGATCCATCATCAAAAGAGGAAGTCAACGAAACGGAAAAAAAGTCAGAAGAACCTGGCAAGAAATGTGCTCATGGTGGGCAGATGGCCAGCTTCGATGTGAATTTTCCGTTGGGCAGTTTCGGTCGCTCGTCCGCGCCGGAAACAGCGACGTCCACGCTGATCAAAAACGTTACCGTGTGGACATGCGGTGAACGTGGCGTTATCGAAAACGGTGCGGTCCTGATCGACGATGGGAAAATAGTTGGTATCTATGGCGGTGATGATGGCCTACCCGATGCCGACACTGTCATTGACGGCTCTGGCAAGCACCTAACACCTGGCATTATTGATTGCCATTCCCACATGGCAACCGACAGCGGGATCAACGAAAGCGGGCAAGCGGTTACGGCCGAAGTCCGCATTGGCGACATGATCGATTGTGACGACATGAACATCTTTCGCCAGCTTGCTGGCGGCGTAACCTGCGTCAACGTCCTGCATGGGTCAGCGAATCCAATTGGTGGCCAGAACCAAGTGATCAAACTGCGTTGGGGTTCCCTTGGTGAACAAATGAAATTTGCAGAAGCCCCTGCGGGCATTAAATTCGCACTGGGAGAGAACGTGAAACGAAGCCGCTCACCCGAATCGACGCGGTATCCACGAACACGAATGGGAGTCGAGCAGATTTTTCACGATCGTTTTCGGGCAGCGATCGAATATCGAGGAAAACAGAAACGGTACGAATTGAATCGTGAGGGACTACCTCCGCGAGTCGACTTGGAATTGGAAACGATCGCGGAAATCGTCGAAGGCACACGCTGGATTCACTGCCATAGTTATCGTCAGGATGAAATCCTCGCCCTGCTGAACCTATTGGACGAATACAAAATCACGATCGGGTCGTTGCAGCATATTCTGGAAGGGTACAAAGTTGCTGATGCGATGAAAAAACATGGAGCGATGGCCAGTAGTTTTTCCGATTGGTGGGCTTACAAATTCGAAGTCTACGATGCGATCCCTTACAACGGGGCGCTGATGCACAACGCAGGTGTGATAGTATCGTTCAATTCGGACGATCGCGAACTGGCTCGGCACCTGAATCACGAAGCGGCAAAAGCGGTCAAGTATGGAGGCGTTCCCGAAGAAGAAGCGCTCAAGTTTGTAACTTTGAATCCGGCCAAGCAATTAAGGATCGACCAGTACACCGGATCGATCGAAGCGGGCAAGCATGCCGACTTGGCGATTTGGAGTGGGCCACCTTTGTCACCTCGATCGCGATGTGAGCAAACTTGGGTCGACGGCAAAAAGTACTTTGACATCGAGCAAGCTGCTTTCGAAGCAGAGCTGTTTTCCACAATGAGAAACCAGCTGGTACAAAAAATTCTCGGGTCAGGAAAACAAATGAGTAGCGGGGGTGGCGACGTCGACCCCGCCAGTTTGTGGCCGCGCCATGACGAGTTTTGTCATGGGCACGATGAACATGAACACGATCAATAGATTCAATTTACGACAATCACCTGAACCAAAACACTCCAACGATTTACGCCTGAAAAGAAAATCGAACGATGAAAACCCTATACACAACTTTGTTGACTGCTTTGTCAGTAATTTGCTTTTCCTCTTCCAACATTGCGATGGGGCAAGGCGAAACTCCCGCAGCGGATCAGAAGAATGCTCCGATCGCGATTGTGGGCGGTACCGTTCACACCGTCTCAGGTAAGACGATTGAGAACGGAATCGTGATATTTGACAATGGCAAGATCACCCAAGTGGGCAAGGGCATCAAAGTCCCAAAGCGGATGGAGAAGATCGATGCAACCGGAAAACATGTCTACCCAGGCTTGTTCGAATCCCATTCACAGCTCGGCCTTTCCGAGATTGGTGCGGTGGGTGCCTCACTCGACTTTGCCGAAACAGGCAGCATTAACCCTAACGTTAAAGCGCATGTGGCAGTCAATCCTGACAGCGCCTTGATTCCTGTAACGCGCGCCAACGGAATTCTGTTGGCACTGACTTCGCCCTCGGGAGGTTTGATTTCTGGTCAAGCTGCTGTGTTGCAAATGGACGGTTGGACGTTCGAAGATGTGACTCTCAAATCGTCGGTGGCAATGAAAGTCAACTGGCCCAGTGTAACGATTTCACCGCGCCGCCGAGCACGGATGAGTCCTGAAGAGATCGGCAAAGCGATTAAAGAACAACGAAAACGGATTGACGACTTACAAACGCTATTTGACGACGCGCGGGCATATGGAATTGCCAGAAAAGAGAACCTTGACCAGCAGTCGTTGGATCTACGACTTGAAGCGATGTTGCCGTTGCTGGAGGGAGAGCAAAAAATGTTGGTCGCCGCCAACGGGCTTGCCGAAATTGAATCGGCTGTGGCGTTTGCGGTTAAACAGAATGTCAAATTGATCATTCTAGGTGGATACGATGCGCCGCGTTGTGCAGATCTTTTAAAGCAGCACGATGTGCCGGTGATCCTTTCTGCTGTCTATCGTTTGCCACGTCGTAGGAGTGATCCTTTTGACCAGTCGTACAACCTGCCTCAACAATTAAAACAGGCAGGTGTCACATTTTGCATTTCAGGTTCGGATCGAAGTGAAACTTGGAATGTGAGGCTTTTGCCCGATCATGCAGCAACAGCGATTGCGTATGGATTGAGCGAGCCCAGTGCATTGCGAGCGATCACGCTAACACCGGCTGAGGTCTTCGGAGTCGCCGACCGAGTCGGCTCGATCGAAGCCGGTAAGGATGCCACTTTGTTTGTTGCCAACGGGAACATCTTTGAAATAAAAACAAACGTTACCCATGCGTTTATCCAGGGGAAGCCAATCGATTTGCGCAGTAAACACACCCGGCTTTATGAGAAGTATCAAGAAAAGTATCGGCAGCTGGAAGATTCGAAATGATGATTACGTTTTGCAACCAACAAGATTAGCTTTACAATGCCCCTGAAAGCAGTTGGCCGATTGGTCAATCCATTTTTATACTTCTTCTTATCGAACTCTTAATTTTTGCAGACAGGAAAACCGGAACATGGCGATCGAGTTCGTTTGCAACGGATGTTCAAACACGTTGAAAGTACCGGACGAGCACGCAGGCAAGCACGCACGCTGCCCACAATGCTCGTCTGTGAATGCGATACCTACTGGTAAACAAACACCGCAACAGTCAGAAGAACCGTATAAAGCAACCACTTTCGGTGAATTTGATCCGTTTCAAAATGTGCAAACCAAGAACGAACCCTACGCGAATTCGAACGAGCCAACCGAAAATTACTCGCAAGCCACCTATGATCAACAACCACCGGCAACCGGTAGTCAGAGTCCGGGCGCTTACGGAAACACAGGCTACCCCAAGGCAAGTTATTCGAGCGGTTACGGTTCCCACTCTAGCCTGTTACCTCATCGTGGTGCAGCGATCCTGACGCTGGGACTACTTGCAATCTTTTGCAATTTCCTTCTTATCCCAGGAATCCTGGCGCCAATTCTGGGCTTTTCTGATTTATCAAAAATCAACAAAGGAGAGATGGATCCCGAAGGTCGTCCCCTTGCGATTACAGGAATCATTCTAGGGATCATCGGGACGCTTATTATGATTGGCATGGTCGTGCTATGGATCGCCGCGATCAGTTTTCAACTCGACAGCGGATTTTAGACCAAAGCGCGATCAAGACAGACTTATTCCGTAGGTTGTTTACGTTTTAACACTCTTCTATAATCGCTTTGGTCAGGCCGGTTTCTGACCATCAGCCCGAGCATCTGTTCGAACGCTTCTAACTTCGAAATTCATTTAAATTTCGGCGCTGAATTCCTTGGCAAAAATCAATTACAGGAAACAAACATGGGAATTCTGGATATTCTTGAAGCCGTTTTGGCAGGTCCTCAAGCTCAACAATCGCAATCTCAACCTTCCCGATCACCGGCGAAAAAACGCCGGTTGCCCGCACTCGATCCGATGCCAGAAATGGATGGTGCCGGTGGCGTTTCCAATGCGATGAAAGCGGTGGTTCAAGTCGTCGCTCTCAAAGAAGGCATGATGGGCGGAATGAGCTCGATTTGGACGGGTTCAGGTACCATTGTTCATCCACAAGGAATCATCCTTACGAATTGTCACGTCGCTCATCCGAGAGCAATGGGTATGTCCTCCCCTGCGGCCGATCGAATGGCGATCGCTGTTACCGACCGCTCAGACAAAGCCCCCGCGATCAGTTACTTTGCCGACATAGTCAATTACGAACCGTCGTTGGACCTGGCTGTTATGCGAATCATTGCTGATGCGCGTGGACGACGTGTCGACCGCTTGAACCTGCCGTTTGTTTCGGTTGGAGATTCTGACCACTTGGATTTGGGTGACAAGATCTCGATTTTCGGCTTTCCAGGTATCGGTGGTGAAACGATTACGTTCACTTCAGGCAACGTTTCCGGTTTCACTTCCGAGGACAACGTTCGCGATCGTCGCGCGTGGATCAAAACGGACGCAACCATCTCCGGCGGAAACAGTGGCGGAACTGCGGTGAACTCCTCTGGTCAGTTGATTGGGATTCCAACACAAGCTGCCGCTGGCGCGGGGATCAAACCGGTCGATGCACGGCCAGTACTGGATACCAATCGGGATGGTCGCGTGGATCAACGAGACACCCCTATGACCGTAGGCGGGTTCATCAACGGTTTGCGCCCCGTCAACTTGGCAATCAAATTGTTAGAAGATGCAGGCATGCGTTTCAATTCAGATCGCAGCGCCCCCGTTGAGGACACACTTCCTCGTCACGAGCCGAAGAAAAGTTCTGGCTTCGACTGGAATCGTCGAATCGAAAAGCCGGAATTTGGGCATTTGGTATTTTCCCGCCAGATCACTGATGACGGCCGTCCGATCAATCCAAGCCAACATTTTAAGCGTCCGGTCGATGAGATTTTTGCCACGTTCGAATTCGATGGAATGCAAAACGGAACGCCTTGGAGCTATGTTTGGATGACCGATGGCAAGATCATCATTGAACAAAACGATACTTGGGATGATGGCAACGAAGGTAGCAAGTCGGTCAAGATCAGCAATCGCAACGGGGTCCCGGCAGGTGAATACCACATGGTCCTGGGAATCAAAGGTGAGGTTGTTCTCGAAGGCAAGATGGTCGTTACCGAACAGGTCGATGATAGTGACAGCGAAGTCTCTGGAGAAATCGTCGACGAACGATCGGGGCGTGGTATCGATGGAGCGTTAGTGATCGTGTTAAAGCCAAACGCATCGATGAGACGTTTCCTTCAGTCTCGTGATGAGAGATATGTGCAAAGTTCAACCGAGACGAAATCGGATGGAAGTTTCACTTTGCCAGATCAGCTTCCCAAGGGCCAATCATATAGCTTGGTCGTTGCTGCACGGGGTTACGAACCGATTACGGTCGAGGGAGCTTTGCGAATCGGGCCGACTGCACCTGAGCACGCAGAGATCGGACAGATTCCGATGACACGGGATTAGCTTTCAGAAATGTTAGCCACTCGCGCCTGATCAATATTGTAGTTTCTGTTCTGCCATGCTGATCCATGCTGGAGGTCCGCCTTTGGCATAGCCCATTTTGGCAACGACTTGGCCTTGAGTATTAAGGAATAATATCGTTGGATAACCTTTGATTTCCGAGCTGTACTTTGATTTGAGTTGTTTGTTCTGCATCTCCAGTTCACGAGGTAATCTCGTTGATACGGGTAAGTCCACTTTCAATGGGACCACGTTGGCATCGGCCCATTCCATAAATTCCGGCGTGTCAAAAACTTCTTCTTCCAACTTGACGCACCATACGCAGGCATCACTCTGAGTGAAATGAGCCATCACCAATTTGCCTTGTTGCGCCGCCGTTTGAGTTGCTTGGGCATACGATGTTGACCAATTTAGATGGCTCCCACTCGATTGAGCTTCGGCCGTCGTTTTTTCCCAACGAGTTTGATCGTTCGCGCTTTTTCCGAACTTGCCAAACTGCGGGAAATTACTCCCAGCACATCCGCTGGTTAGTAACAGGGTTGCCAGAACCATGCAGCCCAAGTGAACTCGTGAATGGTTGGCCGTCTTTGTATTTCCAAGTCCCATTTGAACATTGTCCGTTTGTGAATGATCTCAGTATTTCCGTAAAGTGGGGCGGATGTTAGCGAATTTGCCCCCGTAGTTAAAGCACGATTCGCTTTGAGGTGGTGATTTATGCGTGCAAGAAGGCACTCACAAAGTATGAAATCAAACGTAAAAATCCCTGCCTCGTTAAGAAGCGTCCGGTGAAGGGCAACAGACCCAATCACAGACCTTGGGGAAAGTACCCTTTAGATGCCGGTTACAGCCTGCAAAATCCTTAACAATCACCGAAGTCAACTGTAGCGAAAGGCTTGAGTGCTATCACTTGTGGGTAGCTCAGGTTTTGAGGCGCATTTTGATTATTTCGGACCCGCAAATCGTCTTGATATATCCGGCTTCAAACTGCCGATTTCTCAATAACGTGTAACAATCGAAAACACCAGGCAATTTTGATGGAAAACCAAACCCAGACCGCTTCAGCAGGGCAAGATAAAAAAATCGACCAGTTACTCGATCGCTTGAACGGGGTTGCTGGCGGTGAGGAAACTCCGGCTGTTTCGAGAGCACTGGAAGAGCGTTCGTATGTAGATGCAGATGGAAATTTCTTCCCGCCCGAGCCAAGGAACTGGAAAGAGGCCGGTGTCAACGAGTCGCTGGTCGAGGAATTGGTAAGCAAATACTTGCTGGCCGTTGGCGAAGCGACCATTCGTGATATCAGTTCACAAGTTGCATTGCCGTTTCCGATGTTGGAAACACTTGTCTCCCGCATGAAGTCGGAGCAATTGCTTGGCTACATCGATCAAGCTGCCATGAACGACTACGTTTGCAAACTGACCGACGCAGGACGTTCTCGAGCAAAGCGTTACAGTGACTTTTGCACCTACTATGGAGCCTCGCCCGTTCCCTATCGAGCTTACGTAGAAAGTGTACACGCTCAGACGATGGCAGATCAGAATCCCAGCGAAGAAGATCTGTCCAAAGCGTTTTCCGATCTATTGATCGATCCAGCGATGATGGGAAAGCTGGGGCCGGCCGTAAATAGTGGTCGCGGTATGTTCCTGTACGGTTTTCCTGGAAACGGAAAAACAAGTATTGCCGAACGAGTAACGGCTTCGTTTGGAAAGTACATTTGGATCCCGCGTGCGATTGCAATGGATCGCGATATTGTGCGATTGTACGACTCCATGAACCACGTTGCAGCGGAAGAAGAAGAGACGGAAGGGCTCATCTCCAATAAATCAGTAGACGGACGTTGGGTCCGCATCGAGCGTCCCACAATTGTCGTCGGTGGTGAATTACAAATGGCTCACTTGGAACTGCAATACAATCCGCAGACGGGTATCAGTGAAGCTCCAGTGCAGATGAAAAGCAATTGTGGCACCCTTGTCATTGATGACTTTGGTCGACAGCAAATGACGGTAGACGAATTGCTCAATCGCTGGATCGTTCCACTGGAAAAACGATATGACTACTTGAACACAAGTAATGGAAAAAAGATCCAAGTCCCGTTTGACCAACTGGTCATTTTTTCGACCAACCTGGAACCGAAAGACTTGGTCGATGACGCGTTCCTACGTCGTATCCCCTACAAAATTGAAGTTCCCAATCCGTCCATCGAGAATTTTGTCAAGCTGTTCGAGATCATGTGTCGCGTACTGAAGTTTGAATTCAAACCCGAATTGATCAAATACCTTCTGGAGACGCATTATCTGCCGACAAACCGACCCCTTCGAAACTGCCACCCGCGAGACCTGTTGTTGCAAGTCAGGAATTATTCGGCCTACAACAAAATCCCGATGGTGCTGACCAAGGAATCGCTGGACTTCGCTTGCGACAACTACTTCTCAATTATGTAGACTCTGGCAGATTGAAAAATAGGTCGTTGAAAATTCAGGGCTCAACGACTAGCCTTTGAGCATTCGTTGCTTATCGTCACCGCTTACTGCAGCAGCAAGATCGATTGAATGCCTGTCGTTGAAACACGAACCCTCAAGCCTGAACTGCTTAGCCCCGCTGGGCACTGGCCTCAACTACGCGCTGCGATTGAAGCGGGAGCTGATGCTGTTTATTTTGGCCTGAACCATTTTACCGCTCGGGCCAAGGTCGGTTTCTCTTTGGCTGAACTGCCCGATGCGATGGATGAATTGCATGAACGTGGCGTAAAAGGGTTCGTTACGTTCAACACATTGGTCTTTGATCACGAAATGTCCGAGGCGGCAAAAGCGATCGAAGCGATTACCAACGCGGGATGCGACGCAGTCCTTGTGCAAGACGTTGGGGTCGCCGGTTTAGTACGATCGGTTGCCCCTGAATTGGACCTGCATGGCAGTACGCAAATGTCGATCACTTCGGCAGAAGGAGCCGAGCTGGCCCGTGAGCTGGGGTGCTCTCGAGTCGTTTTGGGAAGAGAGCTCAGCCTGAAAGACATTCGCCAGATCGCGAAGCAAACTGATGTGGAACTGGAAACGTTTGTGCACGGAGCGCTTTGCGTCTCCTATTCGGGACAATGTTTCAGTAGTGAAGCTTGGGGTGGACGAAGCGCTAACCGTGGTCAATGTGCGCAGGCATGCCGTTTGGCCTACGACTTGATCGTCGACGGACAGAAGAAAGAGCTAGGTGAGTTTCGATACCTGCTTTCTCCAGGTGACCTTTATGCTTTGGAGCAAATCCCAGAACTGATTGAGATCGGAGTCTCTTGTTTCAAAATCGAGGGTCGCTATAAGAGCCCCGAATATGTGGCATTGACCACACGTGCCTATCGGCAGGCCATTGACGCCGCTCTCGAAGATCGCGTTCAGCCGATTTCGCAATCGACCAAAGACGAACTCGAACAAGTTTACTCACGTGGCTTGGGCTCCCACTTTATCGCTGGTATTGATCACCAAAAAGTGGTTATTGGCCGCGCCCCTCGTCATCGTGGAGTTAGAGTCGGGACCGTTACCGATTCCTTTCCGAACAGCATTATGATCAGCGCTACCGCGCCACTAAAACCGGGTGATGGTATCGTTTTTGATTCCGCTCACCGTCGTAGCCCTGGTGAAAAAGAGGAAGGCGGTTTTCTGTTCGAGGTGAACGAGATCGACAGTCAGAACACCGAGTTGGTTTTTGGCCACGGTTCGTTGGATCTGACTCGTATTCAAGCTGGTGATTGGGTCTGGAAAACAACCGACCCACAACTTACAAAAAAAATCAAACCGATCGCCCATCCGCAAAAAGTTATCTACACGCGGCCTATCGACTTTGACGTCGTTGTGAACTCTGGCGAGCCCTTGAAGATCACAGCCCGTTGCGATGATGCGCTCGAAGTGGCTTTCGAATCTCCGGAACCGTTGGCGGTTGCCGATAAACATCCAATCGTTTTGGAGAAAGTCGCCGAACAATTGGGACGATTGGGCGGAAGTCCTTTTCATCTGGGGGAGATAGAATTCTCGACCAATGGATCCGCATTCGTTCCTGTCAGCCTCCTGAACGAAGGCCGGCGTCAATTGGTCGAAGCGATTCTTGATCGTCGAACGCAAACCCAACAGACCACCACCGGTGCGACTGTGAATATGGTCGATCCCTATGCGATTTCCAATACTGAAAATAAGGTTTTGCAGCTTCACGTATTGGTTCGTAATGCCGAACAATTGCCAGCAGCGATCGCTTGCCGTCCTGCCAGCATCACTTTGGATTATTTAGAACTGTACGGGCTGCGGCAGTCGGTCGAACAGGTGCGAGACGCTGGAATCGTGGCAAGAGTTGCCAGTCCGCGGGTGTTAAAACCGGCTGAAGAAAAGGTAGTACGCTTTCTGCTTTCTCTCAAATGCGACATCCTCGTCCGCTCTGGCGGATTGCTTTTCCAACTGTCTCAAATGGATGACGTAGAACTTCCTCGCTTGATCGGTGATTTCAGTCTAAACGTGGCTAATCAATTAAGCTGTCAGAAGATGTTTCAGTTGGGTCTTGCCGCCGTTACGCCTACGCACGATTTGAACGGCCAGCAGATATCCGAACTAGCGCGGGTCACCGATGCGAACCGAATCGAAGTGATCGCTTTTCACCACTTGCCGGTTTTCCACACTGAGCATTGTGTTTTTTGTCGATTCCTCAGCTCGGGAACCGACAGCAGCAATTGCGGGCATCCTTGCGAGTCGCATCGAGTTTCTCTGTCAGACTCCAAAGGTCGGCAGCATCCGGTTTTGGCCGACGTGGGTTGTCGTAATACCGTATTCGGTGCTGAAGCTCAGTTTGGGGGAAGGTTCATGACGGACTGGAAAGCCAGCGGAATCAGCAATTTCCGCCTCGAATTCGTGCATGAAACGCTGGAGCAAGTTCAGCAGATCACCCAAACGTTTCAGAAATTTCTGAGGGGCGAAATCAACTCTCAATCCCTTGAGCAAGAAATAAATCGACACGCAACAACGGGCACGACCGACGGCAGCTTGTTTGTACCCAAGGATTTCAAGCAGCTTGTTCAGCTTGGCTAGAAACCGAACTCGCTGCAGATGCTGGACGATCAAAACGGTACTCAAATTGTTCAATGTCTTGCGCAAAAGTCTGAGCGATCAACTCACGGGTCCGATCATCATAATGGTCCTGGTATCTTGCCAGTCGTGTCCTATTCAGCTGGCCCAGTTTGCTCCTGACTCCAATCTGCTCACAGACATACCGAAAGTCATTTTGCAACGACTCAAAACGGCCCACGAAGTTCACGACGACCTGCTGGTCGTTTGAAATGAAATCACTTTGAAGTTGAAACCGCTCGTCACATCGCCAGCGAACGTATTCCGAAAAACACCCCAGACGCATGATTTCGTTATGGCAAGGATGACACGATCGGCTGAGAATGTACTTGTAGTGAGACAATTCCAAGTCCCAAGGGTTGCGCACAAATGCGAAACTAAAATACTCTTGAAATCTCTCCATACCAATCTGATCAATCAACTGTGATGCACGCATGTGATCTGGATAGCGCCTGGGACCAAATTGAGAGACACCAATTCGTTTAAGGATAACGTTTGCACACTCTTGCCAAGCTGGCATGGCAAACCTGCGTAGCGAACGTTTGATACTGGTGCCCGCTGTTTTAAAGATATGCACAAAGACAAATTTGTATTCTTCACAGACAATCATTGCATATCATTCTATAAAACCCGTCGCTGTGTTTTTATCGGCAAATCAGGTTAATAGACAACAGGGAACAAGCAAGAACAAAAAAGACAGCACGACATAGTATCGTGCTGTCCAGGTCTGAGTCAGGATTGTTATTGTGTTTGACAGGTATTCGATCAACGCATCCTACACCGTCTACACTTTGTCAAAATCGCCTGCCTAACTACGTCGGCGGCGAAGGAAATACATACTTGTGGCAATCAACATAATTCCTGAAGCGGGCTCAGGAACGCTTGAGACGACGAGATCGGCGCCAAAGCCAGAATAGGAACCTACGGTTGTTGTGAATTCGTCAGTAATACGAAGGGTATATTCACCTCCAGCTTGCCGCCCCGCAAATATGTTATCCAAGTTGATAAAGGCACCGAGTGAATTGCTGGCTCGGTAAATACCAGGAGCGATGATTCCTTCATTGTTGTTCCCTGATTCAGTCCACCAATCTCCGTTGTTAGCCGGATTGGTGTTGATGGTCGTAGCATCGTCACGGAAGAAGTAAGTACCATTTACATCAGTTGAATCACCAGGACCAGGGCTCTGAGCTCTGCCTGTTCGTTCAAAAAGACGAGCAGAGACCGTGTCAACCACTCCGAATTCGTTCACGCCAGTGTGCGACACGGTTGCGACCAAGTCGCCTACCCAACCATGGACAAGATCGTCAATACGAAAACGGGCGCTTTGAATAATACGGGAATCGGTAATTGAGAATGACTCTACTGTTCCTACACCAGAGACGGGGTTGTCGGGAATGTTTGCCCCAACACTACTGGATCCAGAAACAATTGCTTGTCCGGCGCAAGGCACGGCAAATAGAAGCGAAATTAGTAATGCGAGATAAGAAAATCGATGGGCCATTTAAGGGCATCCTTTCCAAAAACTAGGTGTGCGAATCGATGTTGATCGAAATGGTTCGAATCCTACGAACCGTGGAACGATGAAATTACCAGATCGGCTTTTTCTGGTCAACTTCCCTAACTAACTTTATGCTAGCAGTCTGGTTTTTCGACTCAATTAACCCAGAGTAAAAAATCAGCGCTTCAGGATGAAGGATGCTACTTGCCCAGTCTTACTAAACGACGTCTTTAAAGCGAATGGCGAATCAAGTGAGTATTTCTGGTTGGATAGGATGCCTAGCGAACCTGCGTTGTTGGAATCGTAGTTAATAGAGGGGGGGGCAAGGGAGTTTTGAAGCGAAAGAATAGCAGAGGCAATTTCGATAGCACCGGAACCTGGGCCTATGTTTCCAATGTTCGACTTGGTTGCGAAGCCCGAAATATTTTTGAAGATTTTTTTTATTGCAGCAGCTTCTGCAGCATCAGATTCAACTTCGCCATTGCCGTTTAGGCTAGCGAGGCCGACCTCATTGGCTGAAATGCCAGCTTTGTCAAGAGAGTCCTGAATGTTTGCTGCGATCGAATCGCCGAACTCGCTTACTTTTGGGCGCGTACAATAGGAACGTTTCCAACCTGCGACCTCGCATAGGATCTTGGCACCACGCGCTTTTGCATGAGCTTCCGATTCGAGCACGATTGCACCGGCGCCTTCGCTGGCGACCTGACCGTCCCGGTTTCCATCAAAGGGGCGGCAAGCTGCTTCTGGATCTTGAGTTTGCTGACTCAAATGTTTGTGACCGTGAAACAACAGCCCCGTGATCGACATGGGCGAGCCAGTACCGCCAACGATTGCGACATCGACCAAACCTCGTTGAATCAAAGTCGCTCCTTCGATAATGGCCAACGACGAGGACGTATCCGACTGGCAAATCGTATTGCTGGGCCCTGTTGCATTGAGAGCAATGGAAATGTGCGAAGCAACCATGTTTGGCAAGTACTTTAACATCCAAAGCGGTCTTATCTCGCGGACAAATTTCTCGCCCCACTTGTCGTGATCGTAGATACCGTCCGAAATACAGCTGTGAAAAACGTCTGAAACCTCGCCGGGTTCGGCGAAAAACGTTTCAGCACCGAAAACCGTCCCAACTCTTACAGGATCGATACCGCACTCTGCCAAACCGGCTTGCTGGGCCGCCATAGTAGCCGCAGCGAACCCAAACTGGATCGGTCGGCACATCACCTTGAGCGCTTTCCGCGGTTTTACAAACGCCTTGCCCTCAAAGTCTTTTACCACTCCGCCAATTTTAAAGGGATAATTGGTGCCGGCAAATTCGGGACGCTCGCAAACACCGCTACGGCCATTGATGAGCGAGTCCCAAAACGCGTCCAGCCCAATTCCGATGGGTGATACGACACCCAAACCGGTGATAACAATCTTCTCTTTTAAATTCATGCTTTGGCATGCTGGGGAAACAGTGAACGTGTTTGGATCTTACGCAAAAGAAGATCGCACATGAACGTTGATCCTTAGAGCTGTTGAAAGGTAAACACGGTTGGAATTCCTAAACAATTCTGAGGTTAAACGTCCGCTTGCCATTATTACGCTTCGTAGTCGTAAATTCGATAGGTCTTTTCCAGTTTCGCCCCACCTCGCTCCAGTGTTCCTCGGGAAAGCTTGTTCGATTCGAGCACCCAGGAAAATTCTGCCTCTTCAACTCCCCAAGCAAGTGCATCAGGCACCATTCGGGCCATAAGCGCCACGCCCAATCCCCAACGTTGAAATTCTGGCAAAACATTAGTGCTGAGCAACCGGATTTTTTTGAGCTTTTTTCGCTTGAACAGCATTTTCAAAAAACCAAACGGAAACAATCGACCTTTGATCTCCTTAATGAGCGGGTTGTAGTCCAACAAGCCGAATACGATCCCAACCGGCTTGCCCTCGTGTTCAGCAATGGTTGTCATTTCGGGCACAATCAGCTGTTTGAACCCCTTCGCAGCATGTTTCAGCTCCGAGGGGCTCATTGGCACGAATCCCCACTGTCCCAAAACCGCTTTGTTGTAGATATCCATAAACGCGTCGACATCAGCATCGAACGACGCTTTTTCGATTCGTCGGAGTTTGATCTCAAACCGCCGTACACATTCATCGACGACGAATTGCAGTTTTGGATCGATCGTTTCCAGCATTTTGATGCTGCCCCAAAACGCGAACATGTCTTGGGATTTTTCAAAGCCGAAACCTTCTACCAGCTTGGGATAGTAGTCGTGGTTATACGGCATCAAAAAAGTCGGGGGCTTGTCATAAGCGTCCAATAGCATACCCCATTCGTTATTTTGTGACGGATTGCACGGTCCCCTTAGTTGCACGATTCCACGCTCGCCATGCCATTGCTTGCACGCATCGAACAATGCGTTGGCAACTTCCTGATCGTCGATCGACTCAAAAAAGCCAAACATGCCGCGCTGTTCTTTGTGATGTTGGTTGTGCGCGTGGTCGAGAATCGCCGCAATTCGCCCGACGACTTTGCCATCCCGAATTGCAAGAAACGTCTGGATCTCCGCATTGTCGTAGAACGGATGTGGCTTATAGTTTAAAAGCTCTTTTTGGTTTCCAATTAACGGCGGAACCCAGTTCGGATTGTCAGCGTAGTGTTCGAAGGCAAACTGGATAAATTGCTTTTGTTGGGCTTTTGTCGTTACTGGTATGACTTGGACAGACAACTTCTGATTCCTTTGCTATTCGCGCAGACCGCGAAGATTAAACGATGCGAAGGTCAGTAACTGAACCCTGGCTGGCTCATGATCGAACCCTTTAACGTAAGTATCGTCGTTTTTATAATCTACGTCCAGCAGTCAGCGTATGCGTCGAACCATTTGGATTCTCAAGCCAACCTTGCGCTGAATGCCTTTGCTAATTTTTGACTACCCATGAACTATTTGATTACCGGAGCGACCGGATTACTGGGGAACAACGTTCTCCGCTTGTTGCTCAAAGAAGAAAACTCCGTCACCGTCACAGTTCGCGCCGGTGGCGACCCTCGCCCTATGGATGGCTTGAACGTCGAAAAAGTAGAGATCGACCTTGCGACAGATGCTGCCAATGGAGGCAGCCAATTCCGGTCTGCTCTGGAGGGAATCGATATGGTGATCCACTGTGCGGGCTTGATCCAGTTGGGTTGGTCGCGGCTGGAAGATTCGATGGCAGTAAACCGGGACGCAGCCAACTCGATCGCGGAAGCTTGCCGGCTACACAAAGTGCGGATGATCCATGTCAGTTCGGTCGATGCCCTGGCCGCCTCGGTAGACGGAACGCCTGTAAACGAAGATCAAGTCGATCCGCCAAAAGTCGAAACAAGTTACGTTCGAAGTAAAAGAGCGGGAGACGTAGCGATCTGGGAGCAAATCGCAAAAGGACTTGATGGGACCATCGTGCACCCAGGACTGATGTTCGGGCCGTGGGATTGGAAGCCCTCATCGGGAGAAATGATGCTCGCCATCGCCCGACAATTTATTCCCTTCGCACCCAACGGAGGGGTTTCAGTTTGTGATGTTCGTGACGTTTCAGCAGGCATGGTTTCCCTGACCGAAAACTGGCGATCAGGCGAAAGCTATATCCTTGCCGGAATCAACACGACCTATTTAGAACTTTGGCATGACATCGCCAAGTTATTGAATCGCAAACCGCCTTTGGCAAAACTGCCAGGCTGGTTGGGTGTGGTAGTCGGTGGCGTTAGCGATTTCACCTCTCGTTTTACCAAGGCCGAATCGCAATCCAATAGCGGTGCAATCAAATCGGGCTCGATACTCAACTGGTACGACAGTTCCAAAGCGGAACGAGATCTCGGATATAAAATCGGCCCAATAGATGTTGCCCTGAAAGACCTCTACGATTGGTTTCTCGCATACGACTACTTGAAATCCAAGCGGTGAGAGAAGTAGTCGGGAAGTTGAGGAACTCGCCTATTTCGCGGGGTTTCGAGCGGACGGTTTTAAACCGCGAATGAACGCGGATAAACGCAAATTGAAGCCTGCTGATATCTGCGGTTTCTCTGAGTCAGGAATTCTGGCGAATCCCACTACGGTTGGTATCTATTGGTTTAGATTTTCCTGCGCAGGGATTGGGAAATCGAGTCTTGGGCGTTCGGGAAGCGGCTTTGGAGGGTTGGTTTGCGTGACAAAGTCGCTGCGACTGCCTTTTACCGCGTCCAAGTTGTCTGCAGAGATCACGTAGTACCACTTGTTGAATCGCTCATGCAACTCGTCCACCCGCTTTTGCCCCGCTTCGACTTTGGCTCCCCACTCTTTTAACTCATTCTTGTACCTATCCAAGTCAAGCTCGTATTTGACTTGCAGTTCTTCATAAACCGCGAGTTCCATTTCATACTTGGCAAAGGCAGGATCGCGTTCTTCATCCTCTTGAGGTTCTTCTGAATCCCCTTCGTCTTCGCCATCGCCCTCTTTATCTTCAGCGTCTTCGGTTTCCGATTCACTTTCTGATTCCTCACCTTCGTTGTCCGGTTTGGGAGCATCGTTTTCCTCAGAATCAGTTTCATCATCAGCGCCACTCGTTTCATCAACGTCTTCCGATTCCGGCGCTTCCGGTTTGTAGCCCTCTGGTTTGACAGGAACAGGAGGCTCAACGGGCTTTTCAGGCTTTGTACCCAGCAAAGATTCGTCCAAGCTCACAGAAATCATCAGGTAACGATTGCTTTTTTCCGTTTCGCTGGATTCTGTATCTGTTTCGGAATCTGCTTCCGCGTCCGCTTTATCATCCTGTTCGGTTTCGTCCGAATCGGTGTCGGTGTCTTCTTCTTCTTTGTCTTCCTTGGGGTGGCTGCCCATTTCGATTTCCTGGTCATCACCAGAAACTTCATTACCAAACATCAACGTATACACGACGCCTTCATCAGTACCCGCCATCAACTCGCCTCGTCGACAAAATAAGTCGAGCTTGGTCGTTCCGTCTGGCTGTTGGAAAGAAATTAAATTGAATCCTTTATCACCCATTTCATATCGCAACTCGTTCAAAGCCCGACCGTAACCTTGACGATCTTTTTCGAATTCAGGCTCCTGATTTAAATCCAGGTCAGCAGTCAATAGCTGCTTGTCCATAAACGTCATCTTGGGCCGCACACCGACAATTTCGATATTGTCGAGGACATCGGTGATCTGTTGCAAACGCGCAGTGTTGAAGGTCTCCACCTGTGGCCTTAGTCCTTCCAGTTCCCAATCGCTTGTCCCGTCACTACGCTGGAACGTAAGCTGCTGCCCCGGGATTTTCATAAGCTCTTTGGTCTGTCCCAGAACATCGCCAGCCCGTTCATCAACTTTGTAGTTGTCTAAAAAAACCTTAGTTAACTGAGTATCTTTGATTTTCAATAAATCCGGTTCGATCCAATCAGAAAACCGCGTCGAAAGATCAACATTCAGTTGCACGCGATACGTTTGATTTTCATCTGCGCGGCGAACGTAATAATAGGGTTTAGTTGTTTCTTCTTCCTCATATTCCCGAAACGAGCTGTCTTGCTGAGGTATATCTTTGACCTGCTTGCCAATGATAAAGTCTGCTAGTACTTCCCCTTCGCTGTCCAGCAAAGTCAACCGCTTGCCAACCGATTCTGAATCAGTTGCTTCGCTGTCTTTTGGATCGACCACACCGAACTTTTCGAATTCCGACTTCAACCGCCCGGCCAACGCCTCACGCCCCAGTCCGATAACGCTGGACGAAGTCGAAGCCAACCTCGCGACCGCTTCGGCAGGGTAGTTGTGGTGCGAGGGAATCGTCCACAATCCATCCACCTCTTTTACCGAGAACTTTTTTACGTTTGCGTCATCACCCATGGCGACCACTTCCAACGAAGTCGCTTGCGAACTTTCTTTAAACTCTGCAAAGAAAGGCTGCCCGACCAATTCAAAATCGTCCAGCTTTGGCGGACGATTCATCCAATAGGTCGCGCCTGCGGCGATTAAACTGACCAGTGCCAGACACGTAAATGCAGCGGTTCTTGTTTCTTCGTTCTTAGTCATTGTTCAAGTTCTCATCTGTTGAATCGTGTAACGAAACACGGGCAGAGGGCGAGGCTCCGACACGTCGTCGTGGGTCGATCGTACGTTTCTCGTCTGCTGCGCGAATAGACAAAACAATAAATCCCAGCAGCAAAGCGGGCAGAGGAGCCAGTAACACGCTCAACCAGCGAATCTGACTTTCCTTTGCCGCAATCTGCTGTGTCTCTGTTGACTTTAACGTCTGAATTTCCTCTTCAAGCTCGTCGTTCAGCTTTGAGATCAAACGCTCCCCTCGATTCAAAGCGTCAGTTTGTGTTTGAGAAAACATCTGGGCTTGTTGAATCATTCCCAACGATTTGTCTTGTGCGATTTCACGACGAGCTGCTTCGAGTTCTGCTTCTACCTCTTTGCGCTGCTCGCGTATCTTCTTTTCAACCTCTTTGGTTTTATCCGCTCGGCTTTTGCGAAACAGATTAATCTGCTTTTCAAAACCGGTCAAAGTACGAAGTACCGGCCGACGATTCCGCAGCGAGACCAAATCCTTGTCCCCCGTAAGGACTTCGATTGCGTTGAGCAGGAACGTATAGTTATCAAGCGATTCCCCAAGTTCTTTCTCCTGTATGTAGTACATTTCGGAGAGAAAATCGGTGTCAGCAACGTAGATCACGTTCGTTTTGTTCTTTCGATTGCCCTCTTTGTCCTTAGTTCCTCGAATATGTGCGGCGATGGTATAGGATTCTTTGTCAATGTTGTTGGGGGCTTCAGGTCGTGGGGCCAATCGAGGCTCGCCGGTCAGTTCGCTGCGAGCAGGGATTTCCCGTGACACAATTTGGCCCGAAGGAGCGATGCCACTTATCATTTGAGTTGGGGTGTAGACGATTTCACTCCATGGGGTGATACCTGACTGCGAACCAAGTGAAACCAGCTCTTTAAATTCCAGTTCCTTTTCTTCGCCCCCCGGCAAAAACTCGTGAATCAACTCATCAATGAACTCTCCCCAAATTGCTTGGTTGTCTATTGGTATCCGCACGGACGTTTCCGTGTTCGGCGCAATACTGCCAGGATAAAAGAATAACAGCTCGCGCGTTCCGCTGGTGATCTGGCTTCTGCTGCTGAACATTCTGTTGCCATCTTCGGAACGCACAAAGTTCACGGCTTGGTCATACGGTCCGAAATCTTCTTTTTGCCATTTGTTTTCTTTGTCGGATCGACCTGATAGAGGGTGCAGTGAGAAGTTGAAATTGGGGTAGGGGTTGGAGAGGTTCCAAGCCACATCGCCCATTGTGACTTCCATTCCCAACGCCTGATGCAACGAATCACACTTGCCATCTTCGGCCTTGGCCAATGGCGAACTGGTTAACAACTCCGCAGCATCAAGCTGAGCAGGAAAACGCGGCATCAAAGGGGCATTGATCAAGCCATAGCCCAATTCAGCTGGGATCAGGTATCTTAAATAGAACGGCATTGGATCGGAAAGCAAAATGACGGGATGGCCCGCTTTGATATAGCCCAACAGTTCAGCATAGCAAGCTTCATTTAAGGAGGCCGGATCGGCCACGATCAAAACGTCGGGAGCTTTTTTTGATTTCTGTTCCTTTAGCTTGTCTTCGGTCTCCTTGTTGGCGTCCTCTTCTGATTCAGATTCAATCTCCTTGCTGGTGTCCTTTTCAGTTTCATCAGCCTTAGCTGTTTCAGTTTTGTCGGCGGTTGCAACGTCGACTTCAGCTTCATCGCCGACTTCAGATTTTTCGTCTTCAGTCGATTCAGCTTCTTCGGCTTCCTCTTTGACTGTGACCTTTTCCGTGAATCCGGGAAACTCCTCCTGTGTTATAAGCTTGACCTTGAAGTCGTTTCTTAATCGCTTCATGGTGGTTGTAAAAGTCCACCATTCTGGGAACTTTTCGCCATCATTCCCAACGCAGCCAAAGCGTAAATCGGTATCCAAAATCGCAACGGTCAATTTCGGTGATTCTCCCGTGGTTCTGGCAAACATCCGTGTCATTTCATACTCCAATGCCGTATTCGAATCGATTGTAGGCAATGTTGCATCGTCGATTGGGCTGGAAAGATGGGCACCGAGAAAAACGCTTTGTTCAACCATTCGGCCGCCCACCTCGGAGCGATCCTCGATCGGCTGAATCCCTGATTTGATCGCCTCGTCTTCTTGCGGGCTGTTGGGTTTTACATTGACCAAGCGAACATCGACATAATTGCCACCGTAGTAGTCGTACTGTCGCAGTAAACCCAGGAACTGTTTTTTCGCGTTAACATAGGAGCGGGGAACTTCTTCGCTGACGAACGCCTGAATCGTTATGGGGCGTTTATTCTCTTTTGCACTCTCGATCGCAGCGAGTGTTGTCTTGTCCAAAGTAAATAACTTTTCCGCCGTCAAATCGGCTCGTGTCCAATCGCTGGAGGACCAGGATCGCGCGACGTAGTTCAGTGACAACACCGCGACGCCCAAGCACGCGATTCGCAGAATATATTGAGCCGCCAACGACCCGGAATCGCTGACCCGCCAGTGACGCTTGCTGATTTCAACAAGATTGAGATACAGCATGAACACGATGATTGAAACAAAGTATACAACGTTGGCCAACGGAATCAGCCCGTCTGTAAAGTCTTCCAGATTCCAAGCAATCCCCAACTGCTCCAGCCAGATCGAGCCGCGCGAAAATTGGCCGATCAAAACAGGAATCGCACACATCACCGTACCGCCCACAAACGCAACGGTAGGGCTGCTCGTCAACGAAGAGGCGTACATGCCGATCGCTAACAATGCGAGTCCGGACAACCAATAACCAACATAAGTCGCAATAATCACGCCCCAGTCGGGGTCGCCGATCAATTTTAATGCCACGAGTTGAGTCGTGGAGAACAGCAATGCGATCGTATAAACCGCAGCCACCGAAAGGTACTTACCCAACGTGATCTCAAAATCGCTCGCTGGCAACGTAAACAGGATCGCGTCCGTGCCTTCTTTCTTTTCGTCTGCCCAAACTGTCATCGTGATCGCGGGCACGATAAACAACAGCAAAAATGGAAACCAATTGCTAAGCTGGTCCAGGTTTGCCAAATTGTCGGCAAAGAACTTTTGATTGAACGCCAAAACCGCGCAGACGGTGACGAAGACGACGATAAATAAATATCCCAATACACTTGAAAAGTACTGTTTTACGTTTCGCCAAAAAACTGCGGAAACAACGTGAGCTCGAAACATGATTTTTTTTGACTAAAGGAGTTTAATTGCAAAAAGAAAACAAGCGACAAAACAATCTACGAAACGTGAGGATTCGGAAACCGACACGGGGTTGGAGATCAGACTGAAAAATCAGTGAGCCTGTGAAAGCTGGCTTCCAATTTTTTGCGATCGCCCAGGTCATCGATCGCGCCGTCATACACCAACCGGCCTTGGTCGATCATGATCACCCGACTGCATAGAATCTCAACCTCTTGCAAGACGTGAGTCGAAAGCAAAACGGTTTTGGTTCGCCCGAGATCCAAAATCAACTGCCGAATCCCGACTAACTGATTTGGATCCAGCCCGCTCGTTGGTTCGTCCAGAATCAACACTTCCGGATCGTGTAACAAAGCTTGGGCCATACCAACACGTTGTCGAAAACCGCGAGACAGTTTACTAACCGGTTTGCGCCAAACCTCTTTCAGATCGCATTTTTCAGCGACAAAGTCGGTTCGATCTCGACGGCGTGCCCCTCGCAAACCGCGAGCTTTGGCTAAATAAGCAAGTGACGATCGAGGCGTCATTTCGTTGTACAGCGGACCATTCTCAGGCAGGTAACCGATGTGCTTACTGCCTTTGATACGATCATCAGTCATATCAAAACCAGCAATCGAAACCTCGCCTTTGGTCGGAGCCAGATACCCAGTCAACAACTTCATCGTCGTCGATTTGCCCGCACCATTGGGACCTAGAAAAGCACAGACTTGCTTTTGCGGAACGGAAAAACTGACATTCTCCACTGCAGCAAAAGCGCCGTAGTACTTACAAAGACCGCGGGCAGAAATCATGGAGTTGGAAGATTCGTGCGTGTCATTCATACCTAAAAACAGTTCACTAATTCGCAGCTGCTAAACAATTAGGCGAGAGCCCACAAAAGCCGGAATTTTACCAACTAATTTTGCCATTCCAAGGACGGTACCAGAAAAAGCAGAGGTCCGCGGCTGACTTTCCTCAAGTAGCGTGGGCCCCGGCCCGTGGGTGAAATTGGCTTGTCAAAAGCCTCGCCCTCCCGAGCAAACGCCCTTCCGAGCAAACGCCGCGAATCGGGGTGAGCGAGCGCAGGCTCATTCACCCAGCGATAAAACGGCCTGCTGGCCGACGGCAAAACGCTCAAATCCAAGCTTGTCCAACAGCCCGCATGTGGGATCGTTTGTCGAAGTTGTTTGAGCCTCAATCATTCCGATCGATTGCGATGCCAGATGACGTACCGACTCGCCAACCAGGAACGTAGCAAGTCCCTCCCGCCGCGCTTCATCGTCGACGTTCAGGTTATACATTCCCATCGCGGTCACGCCCCACGAATTGGCGATAGGCTCCATGTCCCAATAAGAAACACTGCCGCGAACTGAATCGTCGCGGCGATCAATCAAGCTAAACCGCATTCTCTGGTTTTTCCCCATCGTGCATGCCTCGGACCAGGACTGCAAACTGGGATCCGCATCGGCTCGAATCTGGTAGGCTCGTCGCACTTTCATCTGACGACGATCAACAACAGTTCGAAAACCAACCAAGCTGCGGCGAAAGACAACGATATCGCTGGTAGTTGAAAAGCCGAATTTCTCGCAAGCTGAAACCGCTTGATCGTCACTCTCTGCAACGCCAGGAACACGGCTGCCCCCGTACAAGCCTAGATAAAACGGCGAACAAGGAAACTTGCTGCCAAAGAAAATCTGTTTTGCTCCCGACGCCTTCAAGTAGTCGATCGCAGATTTCATCAAGCCGTCGCTGACTTCCTGCTGCCTTTCACCGGGCACGACTCTCAGCTGACAGATGATCCCTTCCTGCTTGTCCAGGTCGTTGCCGTCCCTGTCCCAAGCATGACCAGCATGGATAAAACCCAAAGGACGATCATCTTCCAATGCAAGAATCAAACCTGCAGGATCGAAATAAGGCTTGCCGAAAATCGTTGCTTCCAAAATCGCAACCGACACGGTACTCGTCAAAGACGAAAACCGACGCTGGGCTCGCCAGATCTCCACCAGGTGGGGTGGGTCGGTGTTTCGAAAAGGTCTGAAATGGATCACGAAATCTTGGCCGCAGAAGATTCAAAAACCCGGACTCGAATCGAGCGGATTCAAAAACGGTAGAGCCTGTAAATCTAGTGAAATTGCAAGGGACTTTAAACCCATTGGTAAACAAAATTGAGTTTGGAAAAGTTTTCCGGTTGTTCCGGCGGAGGCGGTGGTTCAGATGCACCAACGAAAACTTGAAAAGGAATCTGGATCTTGCAGAAATGTCCGAACCTAAACCCTTATTAGGCTGTAGAGTTTTGTGTGACCTTTTCAGTTGTTTGCCGGAAGCGTTCACCCTAAACAGGTATTCAGCTATCTCCTTCGCATCTAGTATTTTCCGATTTCTCAAGCGAAACGTTCGGTCCCGGCTTTCGTGTCGATTGCCCAACCCTCGAATCGTTGTGCTTTTGGCACTACTGGTCCTATTGCAGTCGTGTAACCTTACGACAATCCAGGCACAACCTACCGAGCCTGCCGTCGGGTTGGGCAATCAAGACACACGGCCGAACATCGTTCTAATCAACCTCGATGATGCTGATTCGCAATTGCTTTCTGACGAAATGCTGGAAAGTTGCTATCCCAACATGGCAAACTTGGCAGGTCAGAGCATTCGCTTTACGAACATGCACGTGACGACTCCGTTTTGTGGACCTTCGCGAGCCTGCTTGTTTCGAGGGCAATATGCTCACAACACGGGTATCAAAGTCAACAATCCGGAAAGCAAATTATCCCAAGGGCACGCCGGCGGATATCAGGAGTTCAAAAGACGAGGTTTCGATCAAGATGAGCTTGGCGTTTGGATGAAGCGAGCTGGATATCACACGATCCACTTGGGCAAGTTTCACCATCACGGTTTCGACTCTCAAGTGCCTCCCGGCTGGAACGATTTTTACGTTAACTTGGGTGCTCGCTACTACGGCACATGTCGCTTTACCAATCGCGACAAACCGGAAGGGCGAGCTTACAATAACCCCCCCGACGAATATATCGCGTGCTCCGAAGCCAGTGATGTCGATTACTTGATTCAGAACGCGGCACATCGACGTCAGACGCTTGGTACACCATTCTTGTTTTACTACGCTCCCTTCGCTCCTCATCGACCGGTCGGAAAAGATATCTCGGCAATGGTCGATCACGCAAAGTACGGTGATTGGCAACCACCCAACGGAATTCCTAAGGACCCGGATCTGTTCGAAGCGGACGTTAGCGACAAACCTAGTCATCTACAATTCAGGCCGGTGAGCTCTGCCGAGCGAAAGGCTTTCGAGCTGGAATACCTATGCCGCACGCGAAGCTTAAAATCGGTCGATGACGTGGTAGGGCGAATTGTTTCGATGTTGGAGTCAGTCAAAGAGCTCGACAACACGGTCGTGATTTTGACTTCTGACAATGGATATCAACTCGGCCACCACGGATTAAACAATAAAATGGACCCGTACGACCGCACGACTCGCGCACCGTTGTTTGTTAAGCCGGCAAGCCAACATCCCAACGCGATGCGAAGTAGCGTGAGAACTTATCATCATCTACTGGCTCACATCGACATCTGCCCAACGATCCTGGAACTTGGCGAGGCGCAGATCCCTGAGTTCGTCGATGGCCGGTCGTTTTTATCCTTGGTTCAAAACGGATCGGAAATCCCAGAACAGAGCTGGCAACAACACGTGTTGATCGAAAACTGGGGGACCAAGGTCAGTCGAGGAAATCAAGTCTGCGGCGACAATCGTGCGTTACGGATGTTCGACAGCGTCTATGTAGAGTGGGGGAATCAGGAAAAAGAATTTTACGATCTCAAAGAAGATCCGTTTCAGCTGGAAAACCGTTTCCACCAACTGCCAAAAGAAAGACGGCAGTTACTGCACAACACGTTAGTCGAGTTAAGATTCCCAGCAGCGCCGGCAAACCAAGTCAGCCCATCAATGCTTTCTAACACACATGGAATCCCGACGCATTAGCGAGGAACCAGCTTCGTCTCTGCTAACACCGCTGGGCTCTGCCTTGCCGGAGG
>CAZDBA010000044.1:0-31486 GCA_964503615.1 uncultured Pirellulaceae bacterium | reverse complement strand
TCTTTAAAATCGATTCACCCAGCAAGGGGAGTGCCGAACACTATTGGGACGCAGTCAGTGTCCCCTTTTTGTTTGCCCCTAACCACGGAGACACCGAGGACACGGAGTTTGTTGGTAGGCATGCTCAATCTCCGCGTTGCTCCGAGTGAGCATGGCACCCAAATATGTGCATGACAAGTTATCCATGGACAAAACAAGTAGGTCATGGCTGTGCCTGACATTTTGTGGCCTGTCGAAATGCCCTTAAAGGACTGTTGTGGCGCAGTCGAGTATTGGTCCTAGTGGATGGCATGGACGATTTGTGATAACTAACTAGAATGTTTAGCAACACTTTCGACCATTGAACTTTTGAGGTTTACAACCATGCGTTCGTTGCTTCGCGTATCCGTACTACTGACTGCCGTTACCAGTATTTTCTTCTACAGTGAGGCTCAAGCTCAAAGTTCAGATGAAGTTTATTTAAACTTTTCAAACATGTCCGCAATGCTGGGCGAGTTACACAACGAAGACCGTGAGCCGTTTGCCAATCGCACCACTCTGGATTCGTTGATGAGCTTGACTGATGCGATGTCTGCCGATTCTGAAGAGTTCCACCGGCAAACGACTCATGTCTGGGTATCGGGTGGGATGTTGGAAATCGTTTTTGATTTAGACGTCGATTACGACTTGAACCAATTTCACTTTTGGAATTACCACAGTGAAAACTTCGACGTGGACGATATCGATCTTGTGTTTTACGATTCCGAAATGAATAGCATCGGGACGCTTGAGGATATTTCACCCGCGCTGGGAAACGATACAGGTTCGGACTCCAATCCTACCACTGCGGAAGACTTCGATCTGGATTTTGCCGGGGTCCGATTTGTTAGAGTAACGCTTGCGGGTTCAAACTCTCAAGTCGATTTCAATAACATCGGATTTACTGGCGTCGTTTCAGGGCCGGCTGTGTTGCTGGGCGATGTGAATACTGATGGCGATGTGAACTTTTCAGATATTGCGCCGTTCATTGCACGACTGTTCGACAACATTTTCCAAGCGGAAGCTGATATGAACGGGGACGGTGTCGTTAGTTTTGCGGATATCAGTCTTTTTATCGAAGCTCTGAGCCAACCGGGCTAAGATCAACTTCAGACAGATCGCTCGGCGTCGTCTCTATTTTCAACACCAGCTTGGATTGGCCTTCTTCAATATCGACGATCAATCCAGACTTAGCTCCGTCGCTAAATCTATCGCTGAGCTCTCGGCTAGAACAGGTTACGATGTATTTACCAGCAGGCAGTGAAACGCCAAACTCTCCATTGGGACCTGCTTTTGTAAGGAAATAGAATTCTGGGTAGTCCCTCATCGTGAAAACGAGTCGCCCTCGCTGCATTTGTTTATCGTCGATCAGGACTTCGCCCACAACGAGCTGTTTTGGCAGCTCGCGTTCTTTTGTGATGTGGCCAAAGCGATCATGCCATTGCCAGTAGCCGTCTTGGCCGCGGATAAACCGCCAATTGCGAACAGGAAACGAAAACTCGTTGATCTGCCAAGTCTCTTTGTCCTTGCTCGCTACGTATTGGACTTTGCCAGCGTAAAGCTCAGCGTCGAAAGAAATCTCGCCCGTTGCTGTGTCGTCTTCCACGTTGCAAGTTACATTCTGGATGTACTCGGGATGCAATGCCGTCCAGCAATCAACCGTGGATGTTGGCTGGAGCAATTTGACCAACTTCGTTGCATTGGGCGTAGACGAGCTAAACCGGAATTCAGCGGAGCGTTGCTTGACGATCTCTTCTGGCAGACTCATCACTTTGTGGCACAGAATTATCAACGACAGCGGCTGATTTTGCACACAGAGGGGACTTGGAGTCGATCCACCATTGACCAGCTTCGTGAAATTCGCATCCGATATCCCAGCTGCCTTGGCTGCGAGGCTCCGAATAATCTTGGCGGTTGCAGGATCCGATTTAGGATTGGCCTCGGCTTCCTGGGAAACTTCCTGCGGCGATGGTTCGATTTGATTTTGGCAGCCCGACAGGGCAAACAGAACGAGCGACGAAAGCACCAATAGATTTCTAAGTTTGCTACAGAGCATTTTGAACTTTCTTCTTAACCTTCAATTGAGGGTGCCATGCTCACGCGCAGCTTGAGCATGCTTACGCTTCGCGTAAACATGGCACCCAGAATCCGCAAGAATGAAATGTTGATTGAGCAGTATTGGGCTAAAGCCGGTACTACAAACCGGTCAACTCAGGTTGGACGGACCAACCAGGACAGCCAACTTTTCAGCGGTTCTTCTATACCGTTACCGGTTTTATGTCGGATTTTGTGTTTTCGAAAATTCTTGCGAATGCGTCTTGGACGATCTCGCTGGGGAGCGGTCTTTCCAATTGGGGCGTTGCTTTAACTTCGACACCGGCGTGAGCGACGATCTCGGATGCCAACGTTTCCAGTTGCGTGAGGTTCTTTTCGAACTGTGTGAAGAACTTGCCGCCAGCCAAGTCGGCTTTTAAGCGGCTGTTCATTTCGCGGATGATCGGCATCTCGGAAATGTTGATGTAACCGCTGGCCGATTGGCCTTCGGTCTGTTCATGCCAACGCAGAAAAAAGTCTTGCATTGCATGGTTGACGTTGCCCAGTCGTTTCAGCCGACCGAGGTTTCGCATGTACATCGTTTGATGACACATCCGCTCGTGGAAAAAGATGAACCCCGTGATCGACCAGTAGACCAAATAGTCCCAAAGGATCTTGGTCGGCATCACGATCGGATTGCCGAACAGTTCGTACTGTCCTTGATACGCAGAAAGCGTGCCGTAATAAAATCGCTTGAAGATCTTGTCGTACGAGTAGGCACGAATTCGATGCCCTCGCCAAGTTAGGTCGCGCCAGATCAGGTCGGTCAGGAACGTGTTGGCGAAAGCGATAAAGTCACTGCCGGGCGAGTAAAACGGGTCGTGGAAGAAACCGGCTTCGCCTGTGATCCCCCAGCGGTTGGCCGAAAAGACTTGAGTGCACTCGGTCGAATAGTTTTTGATCGCGCGGAAGTCCTGCAGCATGTCGGCGTGTTCGTGGACGGCCGCTGCACATTGGGGCTCATGCTTTTCTAGCCAAGCGACCGCTTTTTCGAACGAGTTAAAATCGGACAAGCTGTGATGAGGTTCGGCCGCGACGATTCCCATGCTGGTCGAACCAGAAGCCAACGGGATCAACCAGACCCAGTACCCTTTGCCCATCAAGTGATTGGTGCTGTACCAGCGGGCGGTCATATCATCATGCCCCGATTTCCAATTTGGACAATCACACCAGTCATCAATTTTGATATGCTTGCCGAATCGGAACCACGCCGCGTTGGCGATGTGAGGTGATGGCTTTTGTAAACCCAGTTTCCGCTTCAAAAACGCTCGCCTGCCACTGGCATCAACCACCCAACGAGCATCAATCTGTCGCGGCTTTTTCTTCAGCTCAAACTCAACCGCATGGTTGCCGCGGTTGTTGATCTGGACCTCTTTGATTTTGGCTTGGTCCAGAAACTCGATACCGCGTTGCAAACACAGATCGCCCAGGTAGTTCTCAAACCGTCCTCGGTCTAATTGGTAACTGGGGCACGGCGCGTAACGCTTGCCACCAAGCTCCAATCGATTCTCGATCTTCGAGTTGTCTCCGTTGGGAAAAAAGAATCGCAAGCCGAGCTTGGGCAGTTGGTCCCGTTTGATGTGATCCTTCAGATTCAGGACTTCACCAAAATAATGGGCCGCGACTTCGACCGTCGACTCACCGACTTTATGAGCCGCTTCGGGGACGGGATGTTTCCGCTTTTCCAAAACTGTGATTTGGCAATCCGGCTTTTTTTGCTTTAGCTGCAACGCCATCGACAGCCCAGCCAATCCACCGCCTAGGATCACAACATCTGTTTTGCGAGATTCGTTTTTCATGGCACTATTTCAAACAACTACACATTCAACATTTCAAACACGTCATCCAATCGCTGAGCCGAGGCCGATTGTTGGGGGATTCCCGTTTCGATTTGGGGTTGAGACTGTTGGACTCGATTCGTGATTTCAAACATCAGGTCGCGAATCAGGTCCACGTTGGCTCGGAATCGTTCCCGAAGCGCTGAATCGTCCAGACGCTCGGTCAATTCACGGTTCAATCGTGTCATGATTTCGATTTTGCTCTGATCCACGAACGCGGGAATCGCGTTCACTTCCGGATCAACTTCGTACCACTTACGAAAAAACTCCTGCATCTTCAAATTCATATCCCGAATCGCTTCAACACCCGTGGACAATGTCTGGATGAACGGAGCGTCGGTCAGTTTTTCGTTGAAGTACAACAACGCTGGAAAGCCCCAATAGACGGCATAATCCCAAACGAACTTGATCGCCATAATTCGTGGATTGCCGAACAGCGGGTACTGGTCGCGGTACGTCAGCAGATTGTTCTGGAACAGCGTGAGAAATACGCTTTGCAGCGTCGGTGCCAAATGGGTGATCGGGCGGCCTGCGATATCTTCACCGATCAGCTCGCCGACCATCGTATTGCCGATTGCGATAAAGTCACTGCCGGGAGAATAAAACGGATCCAGAAACGCTGCGGCTTCTCCAACCAAACCCCAACGATCGACTGAAAAGATCTGCCGCGAGCCCCGAGACATCTTTTTGATCGCCAGAAAGTCCTGCATCTTTTCGACGTGCGGCTCGATCGCTTGAGCGCATTCCGGTTCGTGCTCGTGCAGCCAATCCAATGACTTTTGAAAACTGTTGAACGTGTTCAGCGGGTGGATTCGCGGGTCGGCGACGATCCCCACACTTGTGGAGCCGGTTGCCAGCGGGATCAACCATACCCAATACCCTTCGCCCATCAAATGATTGGTGCTCAGCCACCGCCGGGGAACTTTTCCGGTCAGTACCTGCCAATCCTGGTCGTCACACCAATCGTCGACTTGGAGATTCGCATCGATACGAAACCAAGCGGCATTGATATCGTGGTTCAAGTCTTCTTCGAGGTTTAGTTTTCGCTTGATGATCGCCGCCCGTCCACTGGCGTCGACGATCCATCGAGACTCGACCGTCTGCATCTCACCATCACGCAAGATTTTGACTTGGTGGGTGGTGTCGCGAGTACCGTTTTCAGATGAGTCGAGGAAAGTTTCCTTGACGCGCGAACCGTCAAAGATCGTCGCACCCATCTCGGCGTCCGATTCGGCCAAATAGTTTTCCATCCGCCCGCGATCCATCTGGTAGCTGGGCGCTGCGAAGAAAGAGCTTCCGCCCACCTCTGTGCCTTCGGAAAGTGTTTGGTCTGGGTCTTTGAAGAAAAACCGCAAGCCGAACTTGGGCAGTTGGTCGTCGGTCAGATGTTTCTTAAGCCCTAACTGTTCGCCAAAATAGTGGGCGCCGATTTCGACCGAAGACTCACCGACTTTGTGAGTCGTCTCGGCCACTGGGAATTTCCGTTTTTCGATGATTGCGATCTTTAATTCAGGATGCTTCATCAGCAACTGACGAGCCAGAGTCAAACCGGCCAAGCCTCCGCCCAAGATCGTAACGTCGAACTTGTTTTGCTCCTTCAAATTTTCCTTGGTCGCTATCATGGCTGCACCGTTTCTTTTGCTTCGACTTCTGGCTTCATGAATTGGGAGATCTCAGTAATCCAATACCGTTTCTTTTGAAACGGATATTTGGGAAGGCTCAATCGTCGTCGGCCACCGGTCGACCTGCCGACCGAATCCAAACAGATCTTGCAACTGGATTGATACAGTCGCCCCAACGCCACCAAAACATCACGCGCTGTTGTCTCTGAAGACTCAATACATTCGATCAACGAGTTCGAATCGATCTCATCCAATTCCTGAAAGGCACCTTGCGATCCAGGCAGCCCGAGGACCACGTTGAGCTCATGTGCAACGGAACCGGTCGCTTGAACGCTTTTTAACAGCTGAATTTCTTCGTTTGCGTGCTGTCGCCAATAACTTCCACCCAGCGAACGATGAATCGGGACCATTTCCCCTGTAAAACTGCAAACCAGCGGAAGATTGGGCGGATAAAAATTGAACTGATCGGCCAGTTTTTCAAACGCTTCCCAATCTGGATCAGGCCATGCCAGCATCTTCTCTCTCGCATGAACGATCATCAGCGCGTCGACAAAGCACAAACAACCGGCGGTCGCAGCGGCAACGTATTGCCCAACGCCTGTTCCCAAAACAACATCAGGTTCGACGCCCCAAGATTGCCAAAGCTGCGCGAGGCCAGCCTGAAGAAGGTATTGCTGAGTTAGCGGGAACGAATCTCCGTTAACGATTTCTGAGAACGAGTCACCACTCTCGGCCAACCTCGCCGCGCAGGTATCAAGGAACTCTTTGACCGGTTCGAATTCACTTTTCAGCCGATTCAATTCGCTGACCGCGCCATGCCCATCGACTTCGGGAATCAGCCAGCAAGTCCTCGGTGATTTCTTTTTGCTGTGAGCAGCTACCGGCTTTCCATTTTTTGCGTGCCCGTTACTTGACGCCCCGTTGAGATTTGCCGAGTTTGCCTCTAGTCGAAGCCGTAACTGTTCGGCGGCACTGGTTGCGGAATCGGCAACGATGGCAATTCGTTGTTCAAAATGGTTTCGACCTGACGAAGCGGTATAACAAACGTCCGCAAAATCGACCGACGGGTTACGGTTTAGAAAGTTAATGTAACCGTCGGTTAACGCGTTGAGACTCTTTTGACAACGTGCGCTGAGGACCAGCAACGAGTTACGGGCCGTCGAAGTTTCATCCGCAGTGTTTGAGCCCGCGTCATCTGACTGAACAGGCTGAGGCGTTTCCAGTTCACTTTCTGGTTCACTCAAGATCAAGTGCGCGTTGGTGCCGACCAATCCCAGTGCCGTGATGCCTGCCGTTTTTCGTTTTGTTTCTGGCCACGAACGATTTTCGCGGACCATCTCGATCGGCATTCGTTTCCACGGAATGTGCGGTGAAGGTTCGTCAAAGTGAATTTGTTGCGGGATTGTGCCGTGGGCGATCGCCAAAACTGTTTTGATCAAACCGGACGATCCACCGGCCGCTTCGAGGTGGCTGATATTGGCTTTCACCGAACCCACGAGCAGCGGTTTATCTTTGGGGCGTCCCTTGCCGTAAATCTTCATCGCCGCGCCCAACTCCATCGGGTCGCCATATTCGGTTCCGGTGCCGTGCGCTTCGAGATACTGAACCTCGGAAGGCGCGATCCTCGCGTCTTTGAGCGCTGCATCGATCGCACGCGACTGAGCTTTCCCGCTGGGCGACGTGATTCCGCCGCTGAATCCGTTGTGGACGACCGAACCGCCGCGAATCACTGCCATGATCCGATCACCATCACGCTCGGCATCACTCAGCCGTTTGAGGACCACCACTCCACAGCCTTCTCCGCGCCCGAAACCATCGGCCGATTGAGAAAACGATTTACAACGTCCATCGGGCGAAAGCAAACCGGCCTTTGACATCAACAACGAATTGACTGGGGCGAGAATCGCGTTGACGCCACCCGCCAAAGCCAGATTGCAATTGCGTTCCTGTAAGCTTCGCATCGCCTGGTAAACCGCGACCAGCGAACTGCTACTGGCCGTGTCCACTGCGACGCTGGGCCCTTCGAATCCGAACAAGTAACTAATGCGCCCCACGCCTGCGCTGTGTGACAGGCCGGCGCCTTGAAAGCCTTTGATCACATCTTCATCGTCCAGTGTTGGCAGGAATGCGTAATCCGAACCCATGATCCCCATGAACACTCCGACACTGGGGTCGGCCAGTGGCGAAGTCGGAATTCCCGCATCCTCAAGTGCGCGGTAGCTGTTCTCCAACAGCATCCGGTGTTGCGGGTCGATCCAACACGCTTCGAGATCGCTGATATTGAAAAACGAAGCGTCAAAGTCGGCGATGTCGCTCAGAAAACCGCCTTGGCGCGTGTACATCTTTCCTTCTTCGCGCTGCTCGCTGTAAAAGCGGTCGATGTCCCAGCGGTCGGTCGGGATGTCGCAAACCGAATCGACTCCGTTGATCAAGTTGTCCCAGAACTGGTCAGCGTTTTCAGCGCCCGGGAATTTGCAGCTTAAACCGACGATGGCGATGTCCTCGCGCTGGATCGAATTCGATTCCGATTCGCCAGTTGCATTGGCATTCGTTTGGCCAGATTTTGCTGCAGCCGCGTCACCGGTCCCGGTTTGACTGGCGATCAACTCCAACACATGATCCGAAATCGCGTCGATCGTGGGATGGTCGAACAACATCGTGGGACCAACATTGAACTGATCACCCAACATTTGTTGCAACTCAGTGCCAAACTCAACGGCCATTAACGAGTCGAGTCCCATTTCGATCAACGGACGATCGGTTTCGGGCGCATCCGGAGTTGAAAGAATATTTTGAAGCGAGTTTTGCACGGTGGCTACCAGCAACTCACGCTGCGCTGCGCTTGGCAACGATTTAAGTTTATTGACCAGCGCCGATTCGGCACCGCCCAATCTCTTCCGCGAGCCAACCAGCTCACGTAGCAACGGAGCCGTTTCGCCAGATGCCCCGATCCGCATCCGTTTCCAATCGACATCCATCACGGTCGCCTGTCGCACCGAACCGACGATCATTTTTTCAAGCGCTTGATGGGCGTCTTCCACAGTTAGCGGCGTAATGCCTTGCAGCGAAAGTTGTTTGATGATTCGAGGATCGTCCGCCATCCCTTCGGTCCACGGACCCCAGTTGACCGAAATTGCGGGCAAGCCACTGGCGGCTCGTTCAAATGCCAAGCCATCCAGAAACGCATTTCCGGTTGCGTAATTGCTTTGCCCTGGCGAGCCGAGGACCGAGGCGGCTGAGGAGTACAGAACAAAAAGATCCAGCTCCAACTCGCGCGTCAGCTCGTCCAACAGTTTTGCCGCTACGATCTTGGGCTTTAAAACTCGCTCGAACCGTTCCGCCGTTTGCGACTCGATTAGACCATCGTCCAAAACACCGGCCGCGTGGATCACACCGGACAAAGGATGAAGATCGTTTCCAAATCGTTGAAACAAGTTTTCGACTTCATCGCGTTGGCTGATGTCGCATGAGTGGACAATGGACTGGCAGCCTGTTTGGTTGATCGAATCGAGAAACTCGCGTGTCTGTTCGTCGGGCTCGCGACGTGAGACGAACACCAGTTGCTTGGCATTCTTTTCTGCCAGCCAGCGACCTGCCTGGCGACCAAGTTTTCCCAAGCCGCCTGTGATCAAATAGCAACCGTCTGGGTTCGCCTGGAACGTTTGTTTTGATTTCAGACGACTCCGGACCAGTCGAGGAACCAGAACCTGGCCTGCTCGAATCGCATGTTGGTTGTCGGCCGTTTCGTTGAGTGTGACGGTAGCCAACGGCCCGATCGCTTTATCGCTTTTAATATCTTCTGAGTTAACGTCGAGCATTCGGAATCGCAGTTCCGGTTGCTCTGCGCTCAGCACTCGCCCGAAACCCCACAGTGAAGTCTGCTGCGGTACGACTTTCACATCCTGAGCGTCGATCGAGATCGCGTTCTGCGTGATGATCTGGAATCCGCAGGCCAGCTTGCGATGGTTGTGCTTAAGCATCGTTTGCACCAAAGCCAACAGTGATAAGACGCTTGTATTGTCTTCATGTTCTGAACCGACAAGCCAACAAACGCCGTCGAAACCCGGTCCATCAGATTTGCCTGATTCATCAGGATCGCCAGCCACGTTCTCAAACAGTTTTTCCCAGTTTTCTGGTGATTGACCACAGAGTTGGAAACCGCTCTCTGGGTTGTTTGCAAACTCGATACCGTGACCGAGTTGGACCCGCGTGATTGCGTGCTGATCTGTGGCCAGTCGTTCAGAAAGTTGATCAGCGAGTTGTGCCGAACCAGAATTTTCGTCGTTCTGCTCTTGTTGGGATACGACAAGCCACCGCTTTGGCTCCAGTTTTTTATTGCCCAGTCGTTCCGGCTTCCATGTGATCTCGTGGACCAGTCGCTCAGCACCTACGCCACTCATTTGCCGCAGCGCTGCGAGGTTGACTTGTTTGACTGTCAAATCGGTGATCGACATCAACACATCGCCCGATTCAGAAACGAGTTTCAAATCTGCCGTTCGTGTCTGGCCTTCGTTCTGTTTCCAGGTCGCGATACACCAAGCTTCGTTTTCGATCGCGGTGTAGCAATCGACTCGACCGATCCCCACCGGAAGAAACAAATTCCCATCGTCCGATTTCAGCAGTCCAACGGCTAAAGAATGTAACGCTGCATCCAGTAACGTTGGGGGCACGTTGTAACCGCGAACATCGGTTTGCGTATTCAGCTTTGCCAACACTTGCGATTCTGAGAACCGGAACTCGTTAATCGCCTGAAAGGCCGGGCCATAGTTCAATCCGATGGCCGCCATTTTTTGATAAAAGTCAGCGGGCTCAGCCGTCTCCGCAAGGTCGTTTTTCAATTGTTGTAAATCAACCGTTGCAGGCCGCTCAGCAATCGGTGCGAACTGGCAACCAAAATGTCTGGACCAGTTTTGCGAATCTTTGGCCGATGCAAACGTCTCCAGTTGCTCGGTAGACGTTTCGCTTTCGGTTTCAGTTTTGTCTCCGCCTTCGGCTTCTTTTTTCGCTGATGTTCGAATGACCGTTTGCAGGGCGGTGCGACCGGTTGGTCGGATCGGTTGTTCGAACGCAGCGTTGACGATCGCTTTTCCATTTGCGGCTTGGATCGCCATTTCGATAAAACCCGCACCTGGGAAAACAGTCGCTCCCATCACTTCGTGTTCGGGCATCCACGACGGGCTGTCGTTATCGATGAAGCTTTCGAAGCGGGATTCGTTCTCCGCGCCGGCCAGCGAAATGGGGCTGCCCAGAAGTGGGTGAGCGGTGTGGTATTCGGCGTGGAACGCTCGTGGTTTGTCCGGCCCCCAAAACCGGCGACGTTGAAACGGGTAGGTCGGCAAATCGATCGGTTGGTGATCGGCATTGCGATGGATCGCCCGGAAGTCCAACGTGGCGCCTTGGGCATAGGTTTGCGCGAGAAATGTTTTCAATGAGCTGGCGTCGTTGCCGTTCCGATTCAGGCAACTGATCAATCCCGATTTCGCTTTGCCAAAGTTTGCCGCGGCCATGCGAGTCAAAATCCCTTGCGGCCCAAGCTCGATCAACAACCCACAATTCAGTTCGTTAACCGCTTCAATGCCCGGCGCGTAGTTGACCGCACTGCGAATGTGGTCGGCCCAATATTGCCCGTCGAGTTTCTGATCGGGTGGCATCAGCTTGCCCGAAACGTTGCAGATCAACGGAATCTTTGGGGCTGCAAAGTCGATCTTGTTGGCGATCTCGGCAAACGGCGCCAGTGCCGGTTCCATCAAGTGCGAATGAAAGGCATGCGAGGTTTGCAGGATTTTGGTTTTGATATCGCGCGCTGAAAATTCTTTTGCAAAGCGTTCGACGGCGGCTTCATCGCCGCTGACTACGACGTGAGTGCCGTTCAACGCGGCCAGTGAAATTCCGTTAACGGACTGGATCGCCTGTTTAACGATGTTGGCCGGAGCGAACAGAGCCAGCATCTTTCCGCCCGGAGGTAGCTCGCCAATCAATCGGCCTCGTTCAGCGATCAAACGCAAACCGTCTTCCCAGCTCATCACGCCCGCAACACAAGCAGCAGCGTATTGCCCGACGCTGTGACCGAGCACGACGTCGGGTTTTATGTTCCAACTGGAAAGCAGTTTGGCCAAGCCCATTTGCAGCGCGAAAATCGCGGGCTGTGTCCAGTGCGTGTTGTGGATCTTCGAATCGTCTTCGTTAAAGATGACTTCTTTCAATGATTCTCCGCGCAGCTCGCTCAGATGCTGCTCGCAGAATTCAATCGCTTCCTTAAAGACCGGTTGGGTCTCGTACAGCTGCTTGCCCATGCCCGGATACTGGGAGCCTTGACCGGTGAATTGCCAGCCCATTCGGGGAGCGCTGCGATGATTGCCTTGGAAAATCGAATCTGATTCGGAGCCGTGAGAAAGCGCCAATAGATTCTCGATCGCTTCGGCTTTGTTTTCAAACGTGACCGCCGCACGCTGCTCAAAGTGGCTTCGTTGCCGATTGGTGGACGCGGCGAACTTTTCGACGTTCAGTGAATCGTTGGATTGGAGTTTCGAAGCGTATCGGTGAGCCAGTTCAAAAACGGCTTCTTCCGATTTGCCCGAAAGCGAAATGAACGTGGCCGGTTTGGTTGCGACCTCGCTGGGCGCGGAACGTTCAGGCGGCGCTTCCACCACGATGTGCGCGTTGGTTCCGCTCATTCCAAATGCACTGACACCGGCGATCAAGCGATCACGATTCGGCCACGCAGTTTTTTCGGTTAAGACTTTGACCGGAATGTTGTCCCAGGGAATGTGGGGATTGGGTGTCTCAAAGTTCATCTGGCCAGGGATCGAACGATGCTGCATCGCCAATAGGACTTTGATCAAACCGGCCATTCCGGCCGCCGCTTCCAAGTGACCGATGTTAGTTTTGACCGAACCGATCAGCAGAGGATTTTCGCCAGTTCGATTTTTGCAGTAGGCGGCTGCGGCTGCGTTGACTTCGATCGGATCGCCCAGCTCCGTGCCGGTGCCGTGGGCTTCAAGATAGCCGACCTCATCTGGTGTAATGCCGGCTCGCTGGAGTGCCTCGGTGATTACCTTTTCCTGTGCCCTCGGATTCGGCGCGGTCAGGCCGCTACTGAATCCGTTGTGACCGACGGCCGAACCGCGAATGATTCCGAGAATCGGATCGCCATTTTTCTCCGCGTCGCTCAAACGGGTCAGTGTCACCACGCCACAACCTTCGCCACGCAGATAACCATCGGCCGCGGCGTCAAAGGCCCGTGAGTGTCCGTTGGGCGAAAGCGCTTTTAGCTTACAAGTCAAAATGTTCGTTGTGGGTGAACAAATTACGTTGACACCACCGACCAAAGCCCGATCACAATCGCGCCGTTGGAGCGATTGGATCGCCAGATGAAGTGCAACCAGCGAGGACGAACATGCCGTGTCGATCGCAACGCTAGGGCCTTGCAAGCCAAGGTAATAGGCGAGGCGACCGCAGAGAAAGCTGCCTGCGGCACCGGTTGCGATATAGGGATTGAGATTTAGAAACGAGTCACTGGCTTCGTTTTGATAGTCGTTGTGCATCCAGCCGACAAACACGCCGGTCGATTCACCGATCGCCTCAGGGATCCAACCTGCTCGTTCGATCGCTTCCCAGCCAACTTCCATCAGCAAACGTTGTTGCGGATCAACCCAAGTCGCCTCTCGCGGCGAGATGCCAAAGAACTCGGGATCCATCTTGTCGATGTCATCCAGAAACACGCCACGTTTGGCGTACATTTTGCCTGGGACTTCTGGGTCATCATCATGGAACGCTTCCAAGTCCCAGCGGTCTTCGGGAATGTCGCCTACCAAGTCATCTTGGTCGATCAATGACTGCCAGAATTTTTCAGGTGTGTTGGCGGTGCGCGGAAAACGGCAAGCCATCGAAACGATCGCGATCGGCTCGCCTGAAAACTCACGTGCCTCGGCCAGCAACTGTTTCAGCTCACGAATTTTCAAAAGCGCCTGTTTGTTGGCGGAGAGTTGTAGATTCGAATCGGTCATGGTTAGTCGTTGAGCTCCTTCATTAATTGGGAAAGAGCTTCGTCTTCACTCATATTTTCGATTTTATCTCGCAGGAAATGCGGGCCACTTATTGCCGGATTGACGGGGCTGGTGCTTGTGCCACCTTGCTCCGAAATCGTTTTTGTCTGATCGGCCGAAGCTTTCGTGCCTGTGGCGTAACGGTCAACAATGAAGCCGGCGAGATCGGAGATGCGCGGATAGTCAAAAAGGATCGTGGCAGGCAGTTCGTTTTCGGCGCCGACTTCGTGTTGGATCTGAACGCTGACTTGCACAATCGCCAGCGAGTCCAAACCGGCTTCGATAAACGAGGCTTGTGGATCTGGCGTTTCATCCAACTCACCCACTTGGACGGTTAGATTTTGTAGGTATTCAGTTGCCACCCGCTTTTTCTCCGAATCGTAGACGGATGAAAGTTGCGTTAGCAGTTCAGGCGTTCGAAGTTGATTTGTGGCTGCGGGCGAACCTGCGGGCGCTAGCAAATTTGCGTCCGGGTTGGATTGGCTGGCGAGCTCGCGAAGTTTTGTCTTTAAGATCTTTCCGGACGGGTTGCGAGGAAGTTCGTCGATCGGGATCAGGCTACGCGGAATTTTATAGTTGCCAAGGTTTTGTCTGGCAAACTGTTCGATCGCCGGCATCGGATCGGGGCCCGCTTCTTCGGACAAGACGACATAGCCAAGGACTTGTTCTCCGAACACTGGATCCGGAACGCCGATCACCGCGACCTGAGCGATTGCCGGATGGTCCAGCAGAGTTCGTTCGACTTCGGCTGGAAATACTTTTAAACCGCCCACGGCGATCATATCTTTGACGCGGTCGACGATGTATAGATAACCTTGCGGGTCGATTTGCCCGATATCTCCTGAGTGGAACCAACCGTCGCGAATCGCGGTGGCAGTTTCTTCGGGCCGGTTCCAGTATCCAAGCATAACGTTGGGACCACGGATGGCGATCTCGCCAAGCTTGCCCGGCGGGCAATCGACGCCCGTTTCGGTATCGACGATTTTGATTTCGACCGAGTCGATTGCCGTTCCGATCGAACCAGGTTGGAACTTTAGCCGATGGTTATAGGTTGCAAAGGGCGACGTTTCGGTCAGGCCGTATCCTTCAAAGATCGGCTGATCGAATTTCTCCTGCCATTTGTGACTGGTTTGAATCGGCAATGGGGCGGCGGCAGAAAAGCAATAACTCACACTGGCGAGATCTTCGGGCGTACAACTTTCCAGCAACAGCCCAAACATCATCGGAACACCATAGAGTTGAGTGATTTGATGTTGTTGAATCAGGTGTTTGGTTTCGTTCAAGTCGAAACGCTGCTGCAATACGATCGTACCGCCAACGTTGAGCACGGAGTTTAATAATGCGTTTTGCCCAAAGCAATGAAACAGCGGCACGGCCAGCAACACGCGGTCGTCCGGTTGCATGTTGCACAGATGATTAAACGCGTGGACGTTGGAGCGAACGTTAGCATGCGAAAGCGTTGCGCCTTTGGGGAATCCAGTTGTGCCCGAGGTGTATAGGATCAAAGCGGCTTCATCGGGCCGAGCTTCGTACCAAGTGTTGTCCGCAGCATCGGTCGTTTCGGTCGGTTCGGACGGATCGGTCGTTTGATTGAGCGCTGATCCAGACTTTCCGTCGACCACAATCGTTTGCAGCAGACATGCGGGTGGGGCTTGCTCTTCTTCACTGCTTTCGAAAACAGGTTGGCAGCAAACGAAAACCTTTGCGTCGCAATCCTCGATCACAAATCGAACTTCAGACGCAGCCAGTCGTGTGCTGACCGATACGGCAATCGCCCCGATCCGCAAAATGGCGTAGTACCAAATCGGAAACGAAGGTGCATTGGGCAGCATCATGGCAACGCGGTCGCCGGGTTGGACTCCGGCCGCGCTTAACTGCTGGGCCGCCTTTATCGACAGCAGGTTCAACTGCGCGTATGAGATCTTTTGGTCGCCAAAAACTAACGCAGTGCGATCTGGGAAAATCTGGGCGGTGGAGGTAAGGCTCTGGCAAACGTTCATTTTGCTGCCTCGCAAAATTGCTCGTAAGAATCGCTGACCGGTCGAAGCGACTTGATGATATCACCTTGGCAACCTAAGTGATCGGTCAGCGTTTCGATATCCTGCTCCAACCACCGGTCTTCGTCGTTATGAAGCAGTGGCCGCTGGTCGCCTGGCTCAGATTTGAGGCTAAGCATCAGGGTGGAATAAAAATGGGCCAACTGGTCGCCCAATAACGCTCGACCATCGAAATGCCCGAGTTCTGATTTGGCTCGCAAGTCGATCGCTTGCACGGCAAAGATTGATGCGACGGCCAGATATCGCTGGAACAACTGGACCGACTTCCAAGCCAGGTTGGCAGAGCCCCAGCTTAATCCGTTTACGTTTTGGTTGAATTGTTCCGCATGCGTTGGAAAGTGCTCGACGATCGGATTGGCTTGATGAGTGAGCATTGGCATGATCGAATTGCCACAAATTTGAAGCCCCTTTAAGCCCATGTTGTAACTTCGTTCTTCGTTGCCACGCAGCGAGGGGCTCAAGCCGTTATTGAACTCGGGCGCAACTAACGTGGCGATTTGAACGTCCAGGTGTTTTGCCAACAAGGCGATGTATTTTCGCAAGTCGTCCATCGCGATGCCGAGGTACTGACCGAGAAAATTACCGCTGTGGTAAAACTCACCTGACTCGGGATCAACCAGCGGATTGTCCGAGACCGAGTTCATTTCGATCTCAACCGTTTTCTGGATGCGAGCGATACCTTCGACGATCGAACCGTTATACTGCGGGAAGCATCGAAGTGAATAGCGATCCTGAACTTTTGTCGGGTTGGGTTTTCCAGAGGCGCCGTTGTTGCTGGCGTTACTTTTTTGCTTAGGTGCCGCCAGCAGTTCACGTATTGTGTTCGCACTCCAGATTTGACCGGGGTGGGGCTTCGCACGATGGACGAACGGATCAAACGGGCCAATATCGACTTGGAGTGCTCGCATCAAGATCGCTTGAACTGCGAACGTCGCGCTCAACAGTGTCTTGGCTGCAACGGTTGCGTTGGCGGATATTGATGATGAGAACGAGGTGCCGTTGACCAGCGCCAAACCTTCTTTGGCTTGTAACTGGATCGGTTCGAGTCCTATCGACGCCAGCGCTGACGCGGCATCGGTTGTCGAACCGTTGACCCGAACCTTGACCTTGGGGTGGCCGGTGATTGCGCGGGCGATTGCGGCTAACGGAATCAAGTCACCGCTGGCTCCGATCGAGCCGTACTCTCGAACAACAGGTACAAACTCAGAATTGTAAAACTGGACCAGGCGTTCGATCAGTTCCATTCGCACGCCGGACTTGCCTTGTAGCAAAACGTTGGCTCGTAACAGCATCGCGCCGCGAGTGTGACGAGGATCGATCTCAGGCCCGGTTCCGGCGGCAAGAAACGAAAGCAGGTTTGTTTGCAACAAGCTGGCTTCTTCGCATCCGATGGTTTGGTCCAGCATCCCGCCAAACCCGGTCGTGACTCCGTAGACGACTCGTTCATTAGTGACAGCATCGTCGACTAGACTACGAGCCTTTTCGACTTGCTGGCGAGTTTCGGCAGAAGGCTGAATCGAAATTGTAGACGGGTAGCTTACCCAACCGTTAAACTCAGACAGTTTGAGTGATTTACCATCCAGTTGATGCCTAAATGTTTTGTCGTTGAAAGTGATATCGTGTTGGAGCATCAAGTATCGTCTAAGTAATCCAAACTTTGTTCCGCCATATCGTAGCCTTATCTTGCCGTGACTGAAAGTAAATCAACCCGTCCCGCTGAACCGCGAATTAGAGTGCAACGCAACTCAGGCGTGCATTTTACGGCGTGGATTCTATGGTTTGCTGTCGGTTTCACTCTGATTGGGACGGGTGGGTGTGAAGTTAAAAAAGTAGATTCTTCTCAGCCAGCGGACAACCCGAATCGGCTTTCGGTTAACTGTATTGCAGTTATTCGTGTGGACAAAACGGTGGAAACATCCATTTACGTTGGCACCCTGGAACCAAAACAAAAGCAGACCCTCGGTTTCGGTGTTGGTGGGACGCTCGATTCGATCGGTTCGGTTGGCCAAAAATTCTCCGCGAATACTGTTATCGCTTCTCTTAAAGTGGACGAGTTGGAGAGCCAGCGTCTGGAGCTTGAGAGGCAGTTGAGTGAAGGGCCGACGGAACCGAACGATCCGCGAAATGCTCAACTGCAAGGGTTGGTGTCTGAGATTCAGCGACGACAACTCGTTGCGCCTTTTGACTGCGTCGTTGTAAAACGATTCGTCGAAGGGGGGAGTCTGGTTCGCGCGCAATCACCGGTCATCGAGATCTTTGCTCAAGCGAAACCGAGAATTCGAATCGAACTTCCATCGCGTGTTGAGCGTCTACTGACTGTTGGGCAGGAGTTGAGTTTCGTGACGGGTGGCGAGACGATTTTGGGTGCCGTTGCACAAAAGGCGGTTAATGAAAATTCGGTCGGTAGCACCGAAGTCTGGTTCGACGTGACTTCTGAGTTTGAAAACGAATTTCGGTTTGGGCAACTGGTTGAGGCACAACTAAATTTCGAACAAGAGCGTTCCGGGTTCTGGCTTCCTTTAACGGCTCTCAGTCGAAGCGGAAGCGGTTTGTGGTCCGTTTTAAGTGTTGGTCAGTATGACGCCGAAACCAAGGAAGCTGCGGTGACTCAGAAACTGGTCAGCGTCGTTCAACTCGAAGACGATTATGTACTGATCGATGGTGAGCTTTCCGAAAGCGAGCTAGTTATCGCTAACGGAATTCATCGTGTGGTTCCTGGCCAAACGGTAACGCCTGTTCTGCTGAACGAGAGAGGCGAGCAGTGATAACCCGCTATCTTTCCAGGAACCCACAACTTGTTTGGCTGTTGATGCTTTCGATTGTGATCGCGGGCATTGCGTGTTTCCTCGTCATGCCGCGACTGGAAGACCCGATACTTGGCCAAAGGGTCGGGGTGATCACGGCGACGTTGCCGGGTGCAGATCCGACCGAGATGGAATCGACGGTCACGATCCCGATCGAACAATGGCTGGAGTCGTTTACCGAGATCAAAAAAGTTCGCTCCAATACACGTAGCAACATCACCAATATCGTCGTCGAGCTTGAGGACCGGATCACCGATACCGTCTCGGTTTGGTCATCGATTGAAAATGATATTCAGTTGAACCATAGCGAATTGCCCGAAGGGACTTCGCTTCCTCGCCTGTCTGTATTCCCACTAAAAGCGTTTGCGGCAATCGTTGCGATCAAGCCTGGCGAGAATTCCAGTTTGACGCCGTTCCAACTTCGGCGGATTGCGAGCGAGCTGGAGTCGCGGCTCCGTAACCTGGATGGAACTGAGTCGGTGCAAAGGTTTGGCGATCCGGGCGAAGAAATTTCGATCGAAGTGCCACCCGACGTGCTGGCAGCGACCGGGCTATCGGTCGGCGGGATTGCGGCACAGATTCTGGAGTCGAAATCGGCACCCGCGGGTGATCACGACCAATCCGGCACGCGACTGGTAATGGAGTTGGATGAGGAGAGCAGCGATGACCCGGTCAAGGCGCTGGCTGACGTTTCGATCCGCCAGCCTGAAACTGGCGAGTCGGTTTTGCTTTCCGATTTAGCTGTTGTAGAACGCCAAACGGTCGTGCCGAAATTATCGGAGGCGATTATCGATGGCCAAGCAGGAATCGTGCTGGGCGTGTTCGTGAAAAACGAGTCGCGAGTTGACTTGTGGGCGGAACGGTATCGAAATCTGGAATCGGAGTTTCGAGCTGAGTTCAATGCAGACTATGAGATCGACCAGTTGTTTATGCAATCGGACCACGTCAAAGCACGGATGAGTCGATTGTTGAAAAATCTTGGTATTAGTGCGCTGGCAGTCGTGACTTTGGTTCTTTTGCTGATGGGCTGGCGGTGCATGATCGTCGTTGCTGTTTCGTTGCCGCTTTCGGCGCTGCTTGTAGTTTGCGGGCTTCGAATTCTTGAAATCCCGATCCATCAAATGTCGGTTACCGGTTTGATCGTCGCACTTGGTTTGTTGATTGACAACGCGATCGTGATGGTGGAAGAAGTTCGATCAAGAATCTTTGCGGGAGCCAAACCGTTGGTTGCCGTTACTGACTCGGTCAAGCATTTGGGAATGCCACTGTTCGGTTCAACGTTGACAACCGTGTTGGCTTTCCTGCCCATCGCGACGATGCCGGGACCGTCGGGAGAGTTTGTGGGCTCGATCGCTGTCAGCGTCATTCTAGCGATCGTGGCTTCGTTCGTATTGGCGATCACTGTGATTCCCGCTTTGGTTTTGATGCTGGGTGTCAATTCGAAACGAACCAGTTTTCTCGAATACGGTTTCAAGAGTCGGTTGATCGAAAGGGCCTATCTTGCAAGTCTGAGATTTGTCTTTCGGTTTCCTGAGATCGGTATCCTGTTGGGGGTTCTGCTGCCAGTTACTGGTTTTGTCTCGGCTCAGTTTATTGACAAGCAATTTTTTCCGGCAAGCGATCGGTCGCAGCTCCAGATCGAACTGGAAATGCAGGCTTCGTCGACGGTCGAGTCGTTGCGGGAGTCGGTGGATCAAGTTCAACAGATCGTCGACGATGATTCGCGAGTCGAGCGGCTGCACTGGTTTCTAGGTGAGAGTGCGCCGACTTTTTATTACAACGTCGTGCCACGACGACGTCAGACCCCGTCTTACGCACAGGCTTTTGTGGATGTCCAGCCTGGTGCGAACATTGATCAGTTGATCAACCAGTTACAGCAGAGCATCGACGCGTCGGTTCACGACGCACGCGTCATCGTTCGGAAATTGGAACAAGGCCCGCCGTTCGACGCACCGATCGAAGTTCGTATCGTTGGGGAAGAGCAGGATTTGATCGAGGGGTTGGGTAACGAGGTTCGTCAATTGCTGACTCAAATGGACGAAGTGACTCACACGCGATCCGATCTTGGCGATACCGTACCGAAGCTGAGCATGAACCTTGATGATGCGATGATGCGCCAGCGGAAGATTTCCAAACAGGAGCTTTCGCGCTTCCTGTACTCGTCGCTCGAAGGCGTTTCTGCCGGAAACGTTTTTGAGAGTGGCGAACAGATTCCGGTACGCGTGAAAGTCGATTTCTCCAATCGTTCGGTCATCAAATCACTGATGGCCATGAGGGTTGTTTCTGAAAACGGACCGCCCAGCGTTGTTCCTTCGGGCAGCGGTCAGCCTGGTCCACCCTCGGCTGGTCAGCGAGCTGCTGGGGGGCAGATCTTTGGTGCGCTGGGTGAATTCGAATTGGCGTCCGACGTGGGCGCGATCATTCGACTCAACGGAAACCGCGTCAACGAGGTAAAAGCTTATTTAAAGACCGGAGTTTTGCCCTCCGTTGTGCTGGAACGATTTAAATCGAATTTGCGGGATTCGAGCATCGTTGTTCCCAACGATTGCCAAATCGAATTCGGTGGTGAAGATGAAAAAAGAAGCCAGGCAGTTGCAACTTTGGTTTCCAACTCGGTAATTCTGGTTGCGATTATGGTTGTCGCTTTGGTCGCTGTGTTGGGTAGTTTTCGAGCTGCTTCGATTATCGCCCTTGTTGGCGGACTGGCGATCGGCTTGGGGCCGTTGGCTCTCAGTGTATTTGGGTTTCCGTTCGGGTTCATGGCGATCGTGGGAACGATGGGGCTGGTCGGGGTCGCGATCAACGATTCGATTGTGGTGTTAGCCGCGATCGAATCGAATAGCAAGAAGCGACAATTGGCCGGTGACTCTACAGAACCGGACGCTTCAAGTGAGATTGACGAAAGCGAAAACGGGAACGAACGACCGAAAGAGTTGGCAGAAGTTGTTTTCGGTTGTACGCGTCACATTTTGGCAACCACTCTGACTACCATGGTTGGCTTTTCGACTCTCGTCTTGGACGGCGGAAAATTCTGGCCACCGCTGGCGATCGTGATTTCAGCGGGCGTGGGTGGGGCTACGATCCTGGCTCTCTATTTCGTGCCGAGTGTTTATTGCTTTCTGTTTCCTTCGGCTCGTAAGAACTCAAGAACCGGTTAAGAGACTTTCGCTGAGCCGGGAGGGCATGCTGTGCATGCCGATCCTGGCACAGCCTGACCTACACCAGGATCGCCAATGCTAAAACTGCTCAGTTTGAGTAGCTAGTGCGGTAGAGTTCGGCGCAGCAAAAAGGCCTGTTAGCAACAGCAACAGGCCTTGGGAATATTCAATTTGGCAAACGAGCGACTCGAACAGTGCGAGATCAGTCGCCTTTAAAATCAGTCGCCCTTAAAATCAGTCGCCCTTATATGGCAACAAAGCCATAAAACGAGCTCGTTTGACCGCTGAAGTTACAGCGTGTTGACTGACTGCCGAGCAACCGGTCTTGCGACGTCCAACGATTTTGCCGTGACGATTGACCAGCTTCTTCAGCAACTCGAGGTCTTTGTAATCGACGTACATTGGGCGTGGACGTTGCCCATCGACATACAAAGGATCTTTGCGAGCCGCACGTGTTTTCGTGTTTTTCTTCTTACGACGGCCACCGCGGCCTTTTGGTTTAAATTTACCCAATGGATTTCACTACTTTTTATAGTTCAGGTTCAATTTTTGAGCCCCTCATTATCCACATGCGGCAGATACCCGCAAGCCGTTTTTTTCGGGGATTTATCACTAATCGACCGCCAAACCGCCCTCCGCCAGTTTCGCTGCCGATTTTTTGACTGTTTCGGTGCAAAAGCGTGGTTGAGCCCCTCGTTCGGCTAAAGAATTGCGTGAGGGATTGAAACACAGAGGCACAGAGTTCACAGAGAAAGGTGCTGAGCCCGCCAACTCAGTTCCCATGTTCGGTGCGCCTCCCGCAAACTTGCCCAACTCACAGAAGTGTTAAACACTAAAGGCTTCAGAATTCTCGAAACGAAAAGCAGCAAAATTGGTTGAGGGCGAACCCTTTTCAGTTGAATGGTGTTAAAATTGCGGATTCGTAATCAATTTTAAACTTCAATTTCGGACTTCAGTTCAACATGTCACCCGGAAAACAAAATCCCATGTGGAAAAATCGCTCCTACTGGCTTGCCGCTTTGCTTCTTACAGCAGGTTTCTTCTTGGCCTCAGGTTGCTCAAACGATAAAGGCAAAAAGCAATTCATCACGGTGGGTACTGCGACCCAAGGTGGGGTTTACGCTTTGGTTGGGAATGCGGTTGCGAACACGATCGAAGCCGGAAAGGGAGATTTAAACTGGACGGTTACCGCTCAAGGCTCAAAAGGAACTCAGGAGAACATCCGTAAACTTTCGGCCGGTGAGATCGAGTTCGGCATGTCGAATGCAGCGATCGCATATTGCGCGTTGCAGGGTGAAGGGGACTGGAAAGAAAAACAGGAGATTCGCAGCGTTGCAACATTGGCGCCCAATATTTGTGTGTTTGTTGCCACTGCCGAATCCGGTATCAAAACGATTGCCGATTTGAAAGGTAAACGAGTCGTCCTTGGCCCCGCAGGAGGAGGTTTTGAAGCGTTCCTCGAGCCTGTGCTTGAGGCACACGGTTTGTCTTACGCTGATCTCGAGGTCAAAAACGGCGGGTTTTTACAAGCTTCTGAATTGATCAAAGATGGTGGTGCAGACGCAGCGTTTATGGGAGGCGTTCCTCCGAACGGAATCGTAAAAGGACTTTGCAAAGATCGTGATATCGTATTTGTAAAGCTAAAGGATGATATCGCGGAGCAGTTGAAGGATTACCCGTTCTGCGCCCCGGCAACGGTTAAGGCGGGAACGTATAAGGACCTAACCGAAGATCTTTCCACCGTGAACGTTGGTAACATGCAATTGATTACTCACGCGGATGTCGATGAAGAAACCGTCTACCAGTTTACGAAGTTGCTGTACGAGAATCGGGAAGCGATCACCGAACTGCACGCGGCAGGCAAAGCGATCAATCCTAAAAACGTAGCCAAGGATGTCGGCATTCCCTTCCACCCAGGCGCGCTTCGGTACTTTAAAGAAGCCGGATTTATCGAGTAAGCCCGCAAGCCCACGGTTGCTTTGGCTTGGCAGGAGCCTCGCTCTCCCGATCAAGCTTGTCAGCAATTGTGCAATGAACCTGTTTCCTAAATCTTTCCTAACCGAATGTCACAACGCTTAAGCCAGTTCAGAACTTGCGCCTATAACATTCTGGCCGTAGTTCTGTGTCTGTTCGTGCTGCTCGCAGTTAATCGCGATGCGATGCAGCCGTATGTGCCGGCGTGGTTGACCTCGATGATCCCCTCGAACGATCAGCCGAAATTGGCGCTGTTCGGAATGTTGGGAATGGCGTTGGTCTTTCTCGGCTTTCCGATGGTCAAGCGTTGGAAAGACAACGTCACCCTTCAGATCGTTGACTTGGTTCTGGTAGCGCTGGCGATCGTGACGTTTGGATACATTTTCATCCAGAGCGAAAATCTGTTCGCGCGGTTTTGGATCGACGAGCAGATGATTGGCGAGCGAGCGGGGATTGAGAAACCGTTCGAATTCGTGATTGCCGCGATCGGTATCGGATTGATCCTCGAAGCGACCCGCCGGTCGATCGGACTGACCCTTCCCTTGCTGTGTCTGGCATTTGTGCTGTACGGATTTTTTGGACCCAGTATGCCCGATTGGTTGTTCCCACACCGCGGATCGACTTGGCAGCAACTATCCCAAAAATCGTTTTTGCAGTCGGGCACGATGTGCGTGTTTGGCATCGCGCTGAAGGTGATGTTCAAATACGTATTCCTGTTCGTGTTGTTCGGAACGATGCTGGAACAAACCGGCGCGACGAACTACGTCATCAACTTTGCACGCAACCTCTTCAAGAACAGTTCTGGCGGTCCGGCCAAAGTCGCTGTGCTGAGTAGTGGACTGATGGGATCGCTGTCGGGCAGCGCCGTTGCTAACACCGCAACTACGGGTACGTTTACCATTCCGCTGATGAAAAGCTCTGGCTTTGACTCGGAAACGGCAGCTGGCATCGAAGCCGCGGCAAGTTCGGGCGGTGCGCTGATGCCGCCGATCATGGGCGCGGGTGCCTACATGATGCTGGAGGTTTTGGAGCCAACCGATCCGGATATTACTTATCTGAAAATCGTACAAGCAGCGTTGATTCCGGCGATCTTGTACTACGTTTCTTTGCTGCTAGGGGTCCATTTTTTCGCCAAGCGAATTGGTGCTTTGGCCGTGTCGTCATCTGGCGAAGTGAAAGAAGAGGGACAAGCAAAGCAAGGGAACTTTTTCCGAGGCTTGGTGTTTTTCGGATCGTTTGTAATCTTGATCTCGCTGTTGTTCCGAGGCTTTTCGCCGTTTCTGTCGGTGAGTGTCAGCTTGGTGGGGATTTGGGTGCTGAGTGTATTGAACGCGGATACTCGATTGGGCTTTAAAAAAATCTACACCGCTTTGGTTCGTGCAGCCAAAAGTGGAACGGCTTTGATCGTTGCCGCTTCGTGCGTTGGGATCATTTTGTCGGTGGTCGATATCAGTGGGTTGGGGCCGGCGCTGCCTGCTCAGGTTCAAGTGCTGGCCGGTGACAACGCGATATTGGCACTGTTGTTGTTAATGGTGTCTACGATTGTTCTTGGAATGGGCTTGCCCTCGGCCGTTTGCTATTTGCTGGTTGCGTTGACGGTCAGTTCCGTGTTGGATGTTCTGGATACTCCACCGTTGGCCGCGCACCTGTTTATCTTTTACTTTGGCATGATGTCGATGGTGACTCCGCCGGTGGCGTTAGCCGCTTATGCGGGTGCAGCGATTGCCGAGGGAAAGATCATGAAAACTGCGATGGCTGCGTTCCGTTTCGCGTTGGTTGGTTTCGCGCTGCCGTTTTCGTTTGTCTTCAAGCCTGAGTTATTGATGCTGACCAAAGAGAACGAACCGGCAGCCTGGTGGATGGTCGCCGCTGTGGTCACGCTTACGTTGATTGCGATTTTCGGTTTGGCCACTGCGGTCGTGGGTTATGCGTTTAACCGTGTTCGGGCTCCGATGCGAGTTGTCTTGTTGATCTTGAGCTTGGCTGTGTTCTTCACCCGTATGGACGGGATCGAGCTGCCGATTCAGTTGGTTGCCGCGGCCTTGATAATCGGTTTGCTTGTCATCAACTTTAAAACGAGTAAACAACCTCAGGAACTGCAGGCGTCATAGGCATAACCTCAACCTGGAATTGATCGTATGAAATTTTTCGTCTGGATTTTGATCGCGGTGCTGATCGTCTTGCATCAGGATTATTGGCAATGGGGCCGCGATGATTTGATCGGTGGATTCTTGCCTTATGCGTTGGCATATCACATGACGATCTCCTTGGCGACCGCCGCCGTGTGGTTGTTGGCGGTCAAGTTCTGTTGGCCGCACGACGTGGAAGATGTGGATGAAATTGACGATGTAGACCAGATGGAAACGGCTGAGGCGGGAGGTCGATCGTGATTCAGTTGATCATCATCCTGGTTTATTTGGCCTTGTTGTTGCTGCTTGGACTGTGTGCCAGTCGTTTCTTTCGGGGCACGTCAGGCGATTACATGTTTGCCAGTCATTCGATTGGTCCGTTTTTGTTGCTGATGTCTTTGTTTGGCACAACGATGACGGCGTTTGCGTTGGTGGGCTCGACCGGCGTCTCCTTTCGAGCGGGTGTAGGAATTTATGGCAAGCTTGCATCTGCGGCTGGCATTATGCACTCGCTTTGCTTTTTCATGATCGGTATTCCCCTGTGGAAGATTGGCAAGCGGAATGGCTTTCGAACTCAAATTCAATATTTCCGAGCCCGCTACGACAGTAACTTGATCGGTTATTTGCTGTTTCCGCTGTTGATCGGATTTGTGATCACCTATTTGCTGGGCGGCGTGGTTGCGGCTGGCGCGGTGATCAACACGGTCACGGCCGGTGCGTTTGAGGCACAGGGTTGGTTCTCGTCGTCGGGACATGGCGTGCCTAAAGAGATTGCTTCGGCGATGATCTGCTTGGTAGTTTTGACTTATGTTTTCTTTGGCGGTATGCGTGGAACGGCTTGGGCCAATGCATTGCAAACGATGATTTTTATGGTGTTGGGCCTGGTGACGTTTGTGACGATCGCCAATTCGTTGGGTGGGACGGACAACTTTTTAGAGAACATGCGGATTTCGACTCAGGCCGTTGCCGATAACGAAGCGACCGCAGGCCGTGTCTCGATGGCCAGTTTCAAGTGGTCGGTCTATTTGTCGTACATGTTGATCCCGTTGTCCGTTGGGATGTTCCCACATGTTTTTCAACATTGGTTAACAGCCAGAAACGCAAATGCGTTCAAGCTGCCGATCGTGATGCATCCGATTATGGTTCTGATCGTTTGGGCGCCTTGCGTTTTGATCGGTGTTTGGGCCAGTTCTGAGCTGGCTGGATTGCCTGCGGGAATAAAGACGAACGATGTTTTAGCGACGATGGTCAGCAACCACACCAGCAGTTGGCTGGGTGGGTTGCTAACGGCGGGGATTTTGGCTGCGATCATGTCGTCACTCGACAGTCAGTTTCTTTGTCTGGGTACGATGTTTACCGAGGACATCGTGCGAAACGTTTCTCGCAAGGAGCTAAGTGATAAACAGCGGCTTTGGTATGCAAGGTTCTTTGTAATCGCGATCGTGTCACTGACGTTTGTACTCAGCCTGGTCCTGCCTCGGTCTGTGTTTGAGTTGGGCGTATGGGCTTTTGCCGGGTTCACCGGACTGTTTCCACTTGTGGTTGCGGGACTTTACTGGCGACGCGTGACTGCGCCGGCTGCGATTGCCGCCACAGTGGTTACAGCAGTGAGCTGGATCGTATTGTTCGTTAATTCTGATTTCGGCAAGCTTAAAGGGTACACGTTCCCCGAGTCGCCGATCTCTTTGGGGGTGTTTGAGATTCCACCGATGAACCCAATCGCAACGATCACTGCGCTGTCGGCGGTTACTTTGATTGTTGTCTCGCTGATGACCAAGCCACCCAAAGAGGACACGATCAAGCGGTTTTTTTAAGGTGTGTGGATTGTCAAATTCTTATCCGTTTTTGCGAGCCTTTTCCAACTCCTTCGCAAACTACAGAAGCCAGCCGATAAATCGCATCACAAATTGTTGATCGTCATGCCAATGAAACTAATCGAAAATGCAAACAATCGGTTCTGTTCGAAAGTTAATGTTGGGTAAAGATCTCACGCGAAGGCACGAAGCTCGCTAAGGATTTTCAGAGCGGGGGTCTTTTCGCTGATTTGTAAAATTTCAGAAGTAGTTTCTGATCCGTTTTCACTGACGGTCAGCGCTTCAGAATTCTCAAGGTGGTTCGAATCTACGCCGATAACAATTACTGTCGAACCTTGTTTCTCCTCTTCGACAATATTCCTTCCTTGTAAGTAATGTGTTTCACATGCCTTGCCAGATCATGGCTGAAAATGTGAAGCGCCTTGTTGTACCTTCATTCTTTTTTGCACCTCGCCCGGTTTCCCTTCATGCAAATCTTTCCGCTAATTGTCCGTCGATTTCGTCTCGCAAGTTTGGCAATGCTTGCGATCGTTGGTTGCGTTTTCGCCAGCGATAGTACGTTCGCGCTTCAAGACAACGAATTGTTGACTGTCTTTTCAGATAGCAACGTCACAGTAGCAGACAGTTCTGCTTTTACTAGCACTACCGAGCTCGACCTGTCGGGATCAACCTTTGGCTTCGGCGTCAATGAAAATGATGTTTACCATGCCGCACTGAAAACAAACTTAACCAATGGGCCAGCCAACCGAGATTGGGAAATTCGAATTGGCCAAGGTGGACAGATTTATTCGATTCGCAGTGAGGTGGGAGAGATCGTTCCACCCCAATCCATTCGGCGGCCCTTTAACGATGAAGTATTCCAAGCCATTTCTGTTAACACGTCGCCTCGCGCGACCGGAGACGAAGCCGCGTTCTATCACCAATCAGGTTACTACGTGGATTTCGACAACGTTACGCAGCCAACTTTATCTCCGCTACTGTCCAGCGGTTCGGTCGAAGCAAACGCCTACTCAACACTGTGTCTTGCCGTGCAAGCCGATGCCGAAGCGTTTCCGCAACTTCCTGGGGGAATGCTTCACTATCAACGGACCAGAGATTTGGGTGATGGTGTAATTGAAGTCACTCACTCGATCTATAACTTTGGACATGACACGGTAGATTTTCACAACGTGCCGTGGGGTGGGGTACGCAAAACTCTCTTCGATAACATGTTGGTTTCCAATCCCGGCGGTGGTTTTACCAACAGGCAGATCGATGATTTTGGCAATCCAACCAACCAGGTTGTCAACGCCACAGCGACCGGTGGTTGGGCTGCATTTTCTGAGGGAACTGCCGGATCGGATCGGGGTTTGGCTTACGTTTTTGGAGACACCGACACGCATCTTAACCAACCTTGGCAGGGCAGCCCAAGCTCGTGGAGGTGGGGAGACGGCGGAGGAGACTTTTTGGGCATTCCCATTCGAAATTTCAACGTGGGTACCTTTCGCCGCCAAATTGATGTCGATCCGGGTGATCTGTTCGAGAGTCGCTACTTCCTGGTGTTGGGAGATGTCGACCATTTCGAAACGACGATTGCAGATCGCGACCTTGTCTCCAATGCCACCTACGATAAACGGATCATCTCGGTACAAGACTCCGACGTGTTGGCTTGGGAGATCGTGGAAGCAAATGGCGAGTTTTCAGTCTTAGCGGCTGGAACGGGTCAACCCGCCGACTTTCTAACCTACGCCCATCCCGTTAATGGTTCACAGCCTTTGTTCTTATTCGAAGACGTTAACGGTAACGAATTTATAAGCATTGATCCTTACGCGTTGAGCGCTACCCCCTACGATGGGCAAACGAACTACAAAGGCATTCTCGGATTCGTGTTGCCAGCCGAACTCTTGGGCGACAGCGATGCCGATCATATCGACCTGACGACTCTATTTCAGGGAGACGACTTTTACTTAAACACCGATCCAACGATCTCGAGCTTTGTTTTGGCCGGCGACGCAGCAGTTCCGAAAATTCTCTTGGGGGATGTCAACCAAGACGGCTTCGTTGATTTTTTTGACATCAGTTCATTGATTGGTCTTTTGTCGACTGGCAGTTTTCTGGAAGAAGCTGATGTCAACCAAGACGGGATTGTGAACTTTTCGGATATCGCTCCGTTCATAGCAACTCTGACTGCCAACTAAGACGCTGCGAATCCTGACTGGCACCAGTCGACCTGTACTCGAATTTCCGGACCATCGCGAAAGGCTGGATAACAGTCGTAGAATGAATCTACGTATGTTTCCCAAGCGATTCGCAATGGTTCCGGTAATCCGCAAGCGCCGCCTGAAGGCTGTGGGTCAGCGGCGTCTGGATCGGGCGGCTTGGCGTTCTCAGCGGATTAACCAAGCACAATTCTTCGCAAATTTTTTTTCGCGGTGGTCTACGGTCGCGGAAATTTAGGTTGGCGGTAGCTGGATTAGTGGGTAATTGTGGATTTGCACTTCTTCATTTGCGGAAAGGTGTAAACGATAACGACCGTAGCGATCGCTCCGGAAAAAACGGTCGAGCGGGCGGGTCAAAACGGAATGCGGGCGTGATTTTCAAGGCAATAAATGGACGCTTGCTTCAAGCCTAGCGCTCAATCGAAGGTTTCTCGCAGGCAGAGGCTGTGGTGCATTGTGTAGTTCGGCAGAGCCATTCACAATGCTGGAAAATGGTCGTGAAATAAAGGGGCTTTGACAGAATTGAGACCTTGCCTGTCCGCGGGGTGATCGGCTAAACTCTTTGGTCCACATGCCGGTGTGGCGGAATTGGCAGACGCGCTTGATTCAAAATCAAGTTCCCTCTGGGAGTGATGGTTCGAGTCCATTCACCGGTACCTGAGTTAATGCCGAGGGGTGCAATGTGATGCACCCTTCGGCATTTTTCGTTTCTTGAGGAGCGGGCTGACTGCACTCGGTTTCTGCCCTTTGCCGACGCTTGCTGCTTCGGGTTAGAGTTCACACGACCTAGGGTTTAATTCAACAACGCAAGTAGGCCGTTGACAGCACTGATGGCCGTCCCAATTTTGGCCACCAACACAAACAAGTCCCATAGCGTCCCATAGCCCTAATGCAGTTTTAGGATTCATTACCCGGTCGACCAAATGTCCCGATGCCCCGAAGAATCCGCTTGGGGCTTTGACGGCTTCGCGTGCATCATACTGTTTCAACGTGGAATTGTGCGTCGTTAACGAGTTACGGTGATCGCCGATCAAACAGCCATGTGGATAGTTCATCAGGTAGAACGGTTTCGACTAAGTGAGCGGGTCCGTGTTCAAGTGCAATATCCCTTTCCTCGTGTGTGATCCCAACTACCTGAAGCGTGGTTACAGATTCTGTTGAGGTTAGAGGAATGTCTTGAAGCTCAGCAGCCAGAAAGGGCGGAATGATCAATGCGAAAGTGAAGGGTTCTTCAAGCACTCCTTTGGGCAAAGGGACGGTATGGTACTGGTGCAGGAAGGTCTTCGCGACAAAGGGCATCTGTGCCAGAACTCGCAGGAACTCGGCAACACCCGTGGATGGCTCGGAGACAGCTGCCAAAAGTTCGGCGCGAAAGTACGTTCCATCCGGGAGTTGAAGAGGAAAATCTGACATGCCATTCGTGACGTAACACAAGAACTCACGCTCATCAGATTTGGGATAGCGATAGACGTCAATGTGCGGCGCACCAACGGAAGGGTGGTAAACAAAGTCGCTCGCGCCCAAAGCAGCACTGTAAGCGGCATCTCGCACAACTTCGTAGTCAACAGGCGAATCCGGATGCAGAGGTATGGCGACGTCCGCAAATGGAGGCTGCCGCCCCTTCGCATCATCAGTTGCCATCGAGCAGATATGACGGAACAGCTCGTCTTCAGTCATGACACGTTTCTCCTGCTGCATAACGGCAGCGATCACCGAGTCCGGACAGTCCGGACGG
>CAZDBA010000043.1:13683-31732 GCA_964503615.1 uncultured Pirellulaceae bacterium | reverse complement strand
TCCGCGAATAGCTTCGCTATTTCATCCGCTCCGACAAAATCAACATCACCCGCGGCTCGGTTATCGCGGACGTTATGTCGCTTCTCGCAATGTTATGATCACGGGCTGTTTTGCGGTGTGAAAATCCAACCTCTTTCACCACGCGTAAGTCACAGTGATCGTACTGCAGTATCGGTCATTCGTAGCATGTTTATTGCCGCAATTTTCGGAATGCTGATCGCGACGTCGTTTCGTGGCCAATGGGAGGCTCAACTAACTACTTCCAATGCTGGTACATTCATCGAAAACCTTCCGGTCAACGCCATCTGGAAACCGCCAGCAGTTCCTGACTACAAGTACTTCACTGAGACTTTCAACAGTCTCCCGAACAAACAACCCGATGACTCTAAAATTGCAATCGTTTTTCGGTGGGACTGACTCCTGCTTGAACTATTGTTCTGGCTCTGGCTAGTCGCCTCGTTGACCAGCCTTCTCTACATAATGGCCCGGGGCGCCTGCGTCGATAGAACACTTCACTTTGTTTTTCATGTTGCGGCTGGCCTGACATTTGGCGCATTCTTATCTGTGACTCTTTGGCTTTTGTTTGGCGGCTGGGGTCCACCGGCACCCTTGTTTTTCGCCATCTTGGGACTCACAATTGGACTTGTCGCCGGCGCCAATCGGCTTCGAAACACAGATGTGGAAACAATTGCGACATAACAATGCGATACACGTGCGGGTTGGCAAGGTCTGTTTGACTAGCGGGGGTGACTCCCGCCTGGGCAGTTAGCCACGTGCCCAGTATCGAGTGTTGCAGGGCAACTATTAGGGTGCTACTCCTGAAGTGCTTGCCTTGAAGCAAGCACAGAAAGGTGACGAGGACATCTAGGCGAGTACTAACGCCCTCGGAGAGGCGTGCTACTTAGGATTCGAGCTCGATCGGCAACTGGTCGATTTTGGCCGCGAGAATAAAGTCGTTCTCAGAAAGTCCACTGATCGCGTGCGACCAAAGTTCGATCGACAGATCCTTGTAATTTTCCAGATGCAAGTCCGGGTGGTGGCCGTCTTCCTCGGCTAATACCGCGACGGCTTGAAAGAACGCCAAGCCCGCCATGAAATCTTTTACGGTCCAATCTTTTCGAATCCGTTGGTTGTCATTGGTTAAATACCAACCGGGTAGTTTTTCAAGTTGGTCACGAACATAGGGCAAAGGGCAGGGATCGATCCCACCCTCGCACGGTTCACATTTTTTTTGGACCAGCTTTGATGAATCTTGGATTTCCAATGGAGTAACCTTGCAAAACGTTTAGGCGTCGGAGTCTTTGTCTTTGGAGTCAGAATCTTTATCTGACTTTGAATCGTCTTCATCAGAATCGGATTCTTTCATTTTCTCGCGCTTCTCTTCCAACTCTTTGAGTTGGTCTTCACGCCATGGCTTGTCAAGCTTGTACCTTTCCAATTCTTCGTTAAGCCCTTTCTTCTGCTCTTCGTCTTCGGAAAGGTTAACCGCTTTTTCTGCCCACTCTCGAGCTTTCTCAAAGTCACCCATCTCGGCGTATCCGGAAGCAAGCGTACTGAGAATATGAGGCAGTTCGAATTCGGTTAGCTCGGCTGCTTTGGTCGCCAGTTCAACTGCACGTTCTCCATCGCGAACAGATTCGTCTGGCGAGGTCGCCAAAACCCAAGCAAGATTGTTCATCACACCCGAATCCTCAGGATCGATATCCAACGCTTCGTCGTAATCTGCAACCGCTTTTTCGTGCTCGCTCAAACTCAGATATGCATCTCCACGACCGCGAAACATGGACGCATCCTCTGGAGCCAACTCCACCAGATCGTCATAGATCTTGACTGACTTTTCCGGTTCGTCGGCTGCGTTGTAGAGCATCGCAAGTTGTTGCTTGAGCATCGGATTTCGTGGATCGTCGTCAACGAGAACTTTGATGTCCTTGATCGCCAAATCAAAATCATTCATCTGTCCAGCGATGATCGAACGCATCCAGATTGCTCGCACCAAACCGGGCTGAGCGTCCAGTACACGGTTAACATCACTGAGTGCCTCTTCCAGTTTCGAGCGTTCAGACTGTACCGTGGCGCGTGTCATCAATGCTTCGACATCATCCTGATTGATCTTGAGTGCCTCGCTGGCGTCATCGTAGGCTTCGTCGTAATTTTCGAGTTGCAAGTTCAAGCGACTTCGAAGTGAGTAAGCCCTTGTCTTTTGATCGTCTGTCGGGTTGGCTTTGATCGCATCTCCCAGACTGTCGACCGCGTCCTCAAGTTTCTCAGTCGCCATCAAGGTTTGAACCAGTGCGAAGTGTGCCGAAAAGTTCTCCGGCTCAAGCTCGATCCAATCGCGAAAGTCGCTGATCGCTTTGTCCGTTTCACCCATTCGCAAATATTGAGCACCTCGAGCACGAATCGCTTCGATATTAGCAGGGTCGATTTTTACTGCCTGGTTAAAGTCGGCCAATCGGCTTGCTTCGTCGTCGGCCATGGCACCACGCAGCATCAAAGCTTCTGAGAGTTTTCGTGAGTCGTCGCCTGCCAGTTCGACCGCTTTCATGATCGCTTCGCGACCCTCTGCCTGGTTGGCGTTGTCCAAAGCGCTAAGTTTTCCGACCATCAGGTGAGCTTCGAACGACTCAGGATTCAATTCGATCGCTTTGTTCAATCGGCTCAACGCTTCGCGACGATAAACTTTCCAGCGGCGATCTTGATTCGGAGGCAAGATCCTGTTGGTCAGTTCTTCCGCGTGTTCCATCAACGTCGCTGCCCACAGTTCTTTGGCCTGTGTTTCGGAGTCTTCGTTTAGCCCCTTTTCAATCGCCGACTCGCAAAGATCACAGACCTTGTCAAAGTCACGAGTAGACTGTGCAGAAATCTTTAGATCGAACGCTTTATCAAGGTCTTCTTGGCCTTCGTTCTTTTCTCGCTTTTCCTGCAGCGTTTTTTTGTCCTCTTGCTCCTGCATTTCCTCAGAGTCATCGCCCTGCTCTTGCTCGGTTTGAGGTTCTGTTTCAGTTTCCTGCCCGAACGATGTGTTATTCAGACAAACAGTAAACGCTAACATGACTCCGAGGAGCCAGCTGAAAAGAAGTTGGGTTTGGGGCATGTTTGCTCTCCTGATATTCGACTCGAAGCTTCGTCATAACAAAGCCACGTATTTGGGCCTACCGATTGATTTTATGTAATCTGAACCGTACAGCAAATCGCTATTTGAAGAATTGCGGAACAAAATAATAAGAACTGTGGCTTTTAGTGCGCCTAATTCGGACACCATTTGCCTTGGATCAATACTCTAATTCGCCGGTTCAGTCGCACAAGATAGTTTCCAGAGGCTTTGGCAGGAGAGCGACGCTTGAGCGGAGCCACAGAATTTGCGAAGGCGCGGAATCATACAAAAAAAGGGCAGGAAACTCCCTGCCCTCTGTGTTCTGAATAAGACTAGATCAAAGTCGCAATGACCAAAGCGACCACGCTCATTAGCTTGAGCAAAATGTTCAACGATGGGCCTGAAGTGTCTTTGAACGGATCACCGACGGTATCGCCAACGACCGCAGCCTTGTGAGCTTCGGAGCCCTTTCCAAGCTTTTCACCGTCGACTTCGAAACCTTCTTCGATCATCTTTTTGGCGTTATCCCAAGCTCCACCTGCGTTCGATTGGAAGAGTGCCATCAAGACACCACTCACGGTCACGCCAGCGAGCAATCCGCCAAGCATCAACGCGTTGGTGTTACTTGGATTATCCCAGCCCTGGATCAAGCGAGGCAAGAATCCAAACGCAACGGGAACGAGAACAGCGACAAGACCAGGAACGATCATTTCGCGAATCGAGGCTTTTGTTGAGATCGCAACACACTTGCCGTACTCCGCTTTTCCATCTGCCGCTTCGAAAGTTTTTTGATCGGCTTCTGACCAACTGGAGAAAGCTTTGCCTTCGTTTTTGTTCATCACGTTCAAAGCCGCTTTAAGTTCAGGGATATCTTTGAACTGACGACGTACTTCCTGGATCATCGCCATCGCCGCGCGTCCCACAGCGTTCATGGAAAGTGCTGAAAACAGAAACGGTAACATCGCACCCACAAACAACGATGCCATCACAAACGGATCGGTGATGCTGATCGCCTCGATCGGGGTGTCCGGGTGAGTTGCATTGTAGGTTGTCATGAATGCTGCGAATAAAGCCAACGCGGTCAAAGCCGCAGAGCCAATCGCAAATCCTTTTCCGATCGCTGCGGTTGTGTTTCCAACTGCGTCCAATTTGTCCGTGCGTTCGCGAACTTCCGGTTCCAGTTCTGCCATCTCGGCAATACCGCCCGCGTTGTCCGAGATCGGACCGTAAGCATCGACCGCCAATTGGATACCTGTATTGGAAAGCATTCCAACTGCCGCGATCGCAATTCCATACAGTCCAGCAAAATAGAAGGCACCGATGATTGCTGTTGCAATGATCAGGATCGGAATGGCAGTGGACATCATGCCAACGCCTAAACCGGAAATGATATTAGTCGCTGAACCGGTTCGCGATTGACGAACAATCGACTTGACTGGCGGTGTTCCGGTTCCAGTATAGAACTCAGTGATTTTTCCAATTCCTAATCCAGCACCTAAGCCGAACAGGATCGCAAAGAAGACACCGTTAGCGGTGATCGTTTGCGTTTCACCCATGCTGGCGAATTCCCATGACGGGGGAAGCGTGGCGACAATTACCAGATAGGTCAAACCTAAAAGAACAACCGCCGATACCAATTCGCCTATATTCAAAGCGTGATGAGGGTTTCCACCCTCTTTGACTTTCACCAAAAACGTACCGCCAATCGAAGTGATAATTCCGATTCCCGCCAGCAGCAAGGGAAGCACAACCGCTGCCAATTTGGCGTCACTAAATTCAGGAAGTGTGTAAAACGCAGCTCCTAAAACCATGGTTCCAATAATCGAGCCAACATAAGACTCGAACAGGTCCGCACCCATACCTGCGACATCTCCAACGTTGTCGCCCACGTTGTCTGCGATGGTGGCTGGGTTAAGTGGGTGATCTTCTGGGATCCCCGCTTCGACCTTTCCAACCAGATCGGCACCGACATCAGCGGCTTTGGTATAGATACCGCCGCCAACACGTGCAAACAATGCGATGGATGATGCACCGAATGAGAATCCGGTCAGCACGGTGATGACTCGCGTTACTTCATCTTTTGAATCTAGACCGAAGACCCCTGCGTATACGATGAACAAGATGCTCAATCCCAAAACGCCCAGTCCGACGACGCCCATTCCCATGACACTACCACCAGCGAACGCAACCTCTAGAGCTTTTCCCAAACCGGTGCGAGCTGCGTTGGTTGTACGAACGTTTGCTTTGGTCGCGACTTTCATTCCGATGAAGCCAGCCAAAGCAGAACAGATTGCACCTAAACCAAACGACAACGCAATCAACGGCGATGACATCTCGCCTTGACTGGTCGCGGCGTAGCCCAGTAATGCGCCGACCGCAATCACAAAGATTGCAAGCACAGAGTATTCTGCTTTGAGAAACGACATTGCGCCTTCGGTAATATTGGTGGCGATTCTCGCCATCTTTTCTGTACCGACTTCTTGATCAGAAACCCATTTCGATTTCCAGTAAGTAAAACCAAGACCGACCACTCCAAAAACTGGAATCAAGTAACAAACCCATGGAAGTGAAACAGCTCCACTCGAATCTTTGTCTTTCGATGACTCGTTGGACGTATTCGTTTCCTTTTCTGCATCTGAGTCTTCGACTTGCTCTACCGTCCCAGAGTCATCACCTTGAAAGGCAAACGATGAGGTGGGAATAGCTAATGTAAAAGCGATAACAATCAGCGCGATGATTTGGGGAGCCGGCATACTCTTAGGGAGCATTTGTGACATTGATTCTTGCCTTTAAGCTGGTTTAGTGGGGCGATCTGTAACTATCGAATGAAGTATTAAACGATCTTTACTAATTTTAAAAAAGTCCCAAACGAAATTTTTGACAGTTTCTTTTTGCTGCAAACTCCGCTGGGCGATCTCTCGCAATTTTCAGTAATTTCCAATGCAAGTTTTTGACATGATGGTTGCCGTTGACAAGCAAGGCTACTGACCCGCGACCAAACGCCGCACAGATGTTGGGAACCCAGTGTATCGAGGTCCCCTAGAGTTTGAGCGACGAGTGAATCTGCCTAGCTTAGTCAGTCGAGATAAAAAAGGGCGACAGATTGTCCGGTTGAAACGCCTCAGTCGATGAGTTTTCCTTGTGATGTTAGCGTTATGCCGAATTTGCAGGGGAATCCCGCCCCAGTCAACCTAAGCTGCTAAATATTGCGGTGGGGTGCCAATTTTTGGGAGGTTGCTGAGGGCTAGTGGACTAAATTTGGTTGGTCTTGGTTCAAATTCCGACTATTCTTATGGAAGCTCGGTTGTTTCGATAAACTAATGGCCGTCAAATTGTGCTGTGAACACGCCGAATCGGAAGGCAAGCCGATCGGTTCTTATATGTAAGGGAGTTCTTTTATGAGAACGAAATTTATGCAGTCTCTACGATTCAGTGCGGCGATCGCAATGATGTTTGCCGTCTCAGTTACCTTTGCCCAGGATGCAGAGCCAACTGGTGAACAAGCAGTTCAGCCTGCCAAGCAAACTAAAACGGATCGCGCTGAGGAAAAGCGGCTGGGGAGGGTCTGGAAAACAGACACAGCAGTCGAGGGCTTTGAGTCGGTGGAAATGTTCGATGCGATCACAGCGGGTGACATCGAAGTCGTCATTAAAACCAAAGACGCTTCAGAATCCAATCTAGTCGTTACCAATAATTCAAATCGCCACTTGGCGATCACATTACCGCCTGCATTCGCAGCACTTCCTGTGTTGAAGCAACAATTTGGCGGCGGACGTGGTGGCCAATTTGGTGGCGGCGGCCAATTTGGTGGCGGTGGTGGTCGTGGTGGATTTGGTGGCGGCCAAGGAATCGGCGGTGGATTCGGCGGTGGACTCGGCGGCGGTGGATTCGGCGGCGGCGGATTTGGCGGCGGCGGATTCGGCGGCGGCAATCGTGGTGGCGGCGGAGTCTTTAACATCCCTCCTGGACGTGACGGAAAAGTTACCGTCCAAACTGTTTGCCTGGAGCACGGCAAACCAGACCCACGACCTCGAATGGATTACGTTGTTACACCAATTGAGATTTTGTCTTCTGACCCTAAGATCGCCGAGTTGTGCAAAATGTTGGCCAGTGACGAAATTTCTCAAAACGTCGCGCAAGCAGCAGCTTGGAACGTTTCAGATGAGTTGTCTTGGGATTTCCTGCTGACTAAGAATCGTGTCGAGCGAATGGATGGTTATTTCGAGCGTTACTTTACACAGCAAGAATTGGTTCTGGCTCAGCGAGTCGTTGCCGAAACTCAAATACGTGCAGATGCAATCGAAGCCGCACCTGCCCAGGAAACCACTTCGACCGAAGAGGTGTCACAAGGCGAGGTAAATCAAGCCATCCAAGCCAAGTAAGACTGAGTGATAACACTCTAAAGTCAACTTGATATTTTACACACAACAGCCGAGCCAAAATGCTCGGCTGTTTTCGTAGATGTAATGGTAAAGGTTAAGCTGGTAAAAAAAATTGAGAAAGGCTTATCGCGCTTGTTCAGATTTAATCTGCAAGTATTGCTCGGACTCGTTCGATTTGCCTGGCAAAGTCAGAGCGAGTTGCGTATCGCTTCAGAGTTTGAGTGACTTGGGGATTGGAGATCCCAATTTTACCCAGTGCATTGAAACAAGCTCGCAGGGTCGATTTCTGGTTGTCGTTTTCCGATTGCTCTACAAATGAAACTAGCGAGAGGATTGTTTGTAGAGTTTTCTCACGGTGAGTCTCGTCGCAGGTCTCGCACAAGTTTGCCAAAACACCAATCGCCTCGATTCTTGCTGCGGTTTGCGGTTCGTTCAGGTCACGGCTAGGTGTGGCCGGAATGGTGAGAGCTTCGGCAGTCTCTCCGGTTGGAATCACGTTGCCAGAATACGCGACCGATTTGGTGTAAGCCCAACTCATTTCACCGAACGTAGACATCGCGACGATGATCCCTTTCGGTTCAGCGACCAACTGCGAGTTGATTTCATATTTGTCATTGGCGATTCCCGCGAGCGCCTGCTGAAAACTTGGCTCGTCAGCTGGAGTTACTGAAACCAGAGCGGCCAGTGCCGCCGCACGAACCTGGATCGGATTCGATTCGGAAAGATACTCCTGGGCAACGCTGGCCGCAAACGGCGCTTCCTTTCCCAGCCTCGCCACTCGCTCCAGTCCAGCGATCACCTTCGATTGTTTTACGCTTTGCAAGAAGTCTGCTTTGATTTTGTCGAGCTTCCTTTTTGCGATTCCCTGAACGCGACGCAATTCGACCTCCGATTCGATCCAGACTTGGTCTTGTTCACTAAATTCGCCGATGGGAACTTGCGACTCGATACCTTTAAGATCTCGAAGTATGACGCGCACTCCTGTCTTGCGCATGAAGTACGCTTCTGCAAACACGACTCCCTGTGGATTCCGGAACTCGCGAGCTTCGCCCTTTGGTTCTTCCGCAGCTGGTTGCAGCGGCGAATCCGCTTTTTTCTGCTCTATTTTTTCCGTTTCTTGATGAATGGGAGGGGCAGGCAGAGGCGGAGGCGGTTTCGTACCACTTCCAGTCGATTGCCCGTGGCTTTTACGTGATGTGACTCCAAATGCCACAGCGAAAACTAACACTCCCGTGGCGATGTGAGTTCGGTTTAACCAAACGAACAAATGATTGAGTAAGTTCATAATCAAGTCTGTTTCACCTCGTGATTCGCGCTGATTTCTCAACTTTACCTGAACCACTGCGCCATTGCACGTAGCTCATAACTAAATCTGCCATCAGGTAGTTGATTCTACGGTGGTCGATCGCGGTTGTTGGCTGGAAATTCCGATCGCTATTGCCAAAATTGATGTATCTCAAGGATGATGCAAGTTAACCTAGCGCAACACAGTTGCCTTTTGAATTGACTAAACGTTTCGATGAGACCGACGTGCCAAAATCTAATACAAACCGTGTGGCACACGCTAGTTGTTCACTACTGCAGGTTTTCATCGCTTTCACGACTGGATTTTTGTCGCTGGTTTGGCAAACGGTCGCTTTGCGGATCGGCGTTCAAGAGATTGGTGCCAATCGTGCAACCTCTGCCGCAGTGCTTGCATTTGCGATGTTGGGACTCGCACTAGGGGCGATTTTTCTGGGTCGATTGGCCGATCAAAATCGTTTCCGAAACTGGCTGGCTCAAGCGATGTTTGGGTTGGTTTCTCTGCTAACCCTATTGTTTGCTTTTGTCGGTCGCCCCTTAGCCGCTGGATTTTCCGAATCACTTTCTAGCGCGAACTCAATCGGTGCCGGTTGGGCCCCTCTGGCGTTCGCGTTTTCGGTAATCCTGCCCGTTCACGTCCTGATCGGAGGAATTATCCCTTCGTTGGTCGCGTGGAGGTCCGTGAAGGATACCAATGGAAAGCCGTTTGTGTTGCGGCGCACCGTTTCGTTGTTGTACGCGTTGGAAACGATTGGAGCCGCCGCGGGTGCGATCCTGACCGTGTTTATACTCGTGCCAGTTTTCGGCCTCTTTAATTCGTTGGCGGGATGTGGTCTTACGGGAGTTTTGGTTTCAATACTGAGCTTCCTTGTTTCGAAGGGGACCAATCGTCGTAGCGAAAACGATTCTTTTGCCCGGTCGAGCCTTGGTGAATCTGAAATACCAAACAAGTCGAGTCGATCGGCAATACTGTTGCTGGCTGTGATGATGAGCAGTTTCGCCAGCTTGGGCATGGAACTGATCTGGCAAAGATATTTTGTTTACGTTTTCGGTTCAGATTCGCGAAGCTACGCCGTGGTTGTTGCTGTGATGCTGGTTGGCTTGGCCATAGGTTCGTCGCTTGCGGGCATTAAGTGGCTACGGGGAAAGTCACACGGCGCGTATAGTTTGACTTTGATTTCAATCGGCTGCTTTATCTCGTTGTCGTTGCTCACACTCAGTTACGGGATGCAAGTCGAGACGATTCGCACCAGTCTCAACTGGCTGTTGCTGTCGCCGTTTCTATCACGGTTCCTGTTGGCCGTTGCTGTTTTATTGTTGCCCGCGGTGGCAGTTGGATTTGCTTTCCCGCTTGCAAGTGACCTTTGGTGTGATCAAAACAACTCAATTGGAAAAGGAATTGGCGGGCTCTATGGTGTTGTCGCGCTTGCGAATGTGCTTGGGATCTTCTGTACTGCAATATTCTTGATTCCAATGTTTGGCTTGTGGCGCTCAGGGGTAATCCTGGGCGCTTTACCCGTCATCGCAGGTGTGTGTTTTGCGTTTGGCTGTTGCACAGGCAGTGCGGACAACCGATTCAAGCTCGCAATCCCTGTCGTAGTCACAGCAATGATCTGTGTCGGACTTTTCGCGGTGGCATACCAGCGCCCCGTTAAAGCCGGTGTGGTACCGCAAGAAGGATGGGCAGAGATATTCTACTCCGAAGACGGCGAACAAGCGGTCGCCGTTATCGAATCTGAATCACAGCCACCCGTTCGGAAGCTAATGATCGATGGCGTTACGATTGGCGAGAACGGTGGTGGGGTCGACGAGAAACAGCAATTACTTGCGCATCTGCCTTTTTTGTTGAGAGAGGACTGCCAGCAACAATCGGTTTACACGATCGGATTGGGAACCGGAATTCTCGCGCGTGAACTTGCTAATCTCGCTTCGGTTGAATCGGTGATCGCTGCGGAACTTTCTCCAGCCGTGATAGATGCTTGTGAACTCTTTACCCAAGAGGAGCAAAGTCCGCCTGCCAAGTCGAAACTCAAAATCATCAACGACGATGGGATTCGTTTTCTTAAACGTCACTCAGGTAAGTTCGATGCGATCGTTTCCGACGGAAAATCTCGACCAGGCGCAGCGTCCAACGTAGAGTTTTTTTCGCGTGAGTATTATCGCTTGTGCGCCGAAAAACTCTCGGATGAAGGCCTGTTTGTGCAATGGGTTTCCATAAAGTGCGACCGCAGAGAGTTGGCGTGCATCCTAAAAACGTTTGCCGGAAGCTTCCCCTATGGACATGTCGGGCTGGCTCCACCGGGATCGGTCTACCTAGTTGGAAGTAAAAGCAAATTGAGTCTCGACGATATAAATATTAACGAAAGTTTAGGCGCTACAGGCGCTGCTTCGCTTCGGCAATACCACTGGGCATCGGCAGACGATATTCGGTCGATGTATTGGTTGGATCAAAGCGTTTTGCAGTCGTCCCTAAAAGACAGCGTTCCAATAAACCGCCGCGACAAACCTGTATTGGAACTGTATGCATGGGATTCGTTTCGTTATTCTGTTCAACAATTACCACCTCAATTTTCCCTGCTCGAAGAGCTGATCGCCAGTGATTCTCAGTCGTTGTTCAACGGGGAACCTGTTCACGAGAATGATCGAATGGGCTTGGCTAGAAAGTCGACGCAGGAAATTCTGAAGGCGATCAAAGTGATCTATGCAGCCGAGCCTAATTGGCTGGATGCTGCCGGTGAGCACTGGAAGAAAGCGATTTCCAACTTGCCCGCTTTGAACCGACAGCGTGAATTCGGCGAGCAGTATCGAAACCTTGTAGAACAGGCCGCCGAAGCTGGAGATCAGACAACTGAGTTCTCTGCGATCCAAAATTTAACCGAATTGAATTGTGGTACCGCTAACGACTTCTTACGGGCAGCGCTGATTCTGGAAGCCAACTCGGCCCACGACCAAGCGCTTCAATATCATTTCAACGCGATTAAAGCGGCCGACGAGAAGGCTCAGTTTCGTATCGCTTTTGCAGAAAGCTTGATGGTCACGCGAAGGTATCCCCAAGCGAACCAGCAGCTGGACAAGGCTTTGGTGGAACTCACAGACGAATCAATACTGGCCAAAAAAGCGAAACTCTTGCTCAACATCAACGCCTTGGTTTCAAAGAACCAGCGTGATCTACTACCAGTGATCGCAAACCAAGCCGCAGAGCATCCGGACTTTGCAGAACTGTTAGAGAAATTCAACATCTACTTCTGACTCTAACGAAGAGGTACCGAGCCCGGAAAATTAAACGGGAGCGGGCAAGTCACGACGATGGAAGATTTTTGCACCTGCGACCAACAACCCAGTTGCCAGCACAAGTAGAAATAAATTGCACCCCAAAGGGCCAGCGCTTTCAAACTCGCCGCTGGTCGTTCTGTTAATCAGCGCTAGCTGACTAAGGCTATCGTCCTTTTGTTGCTGGATAAAAAGGACCGCGTCGTAAAACGAAAAATAGGTGAAGTACTTCAGGAATTCGAACGATTCGCTGGCCATACTGCCAATCTTTGCCATCGCCGACATAAAGTAGATCGCGATCAGGATCCCCAGAGTTCGCCAGCGAAACCGATCCAGCGAAGATACAAATGCGGAAAATCCAGTTAAGAAAAACCCAAAGCAAAACAAGTTTAAAATGCCCGGCCAAAAGTCAAATGCGTTAACGTGGTCGCCCAGCGGTACGTTGATTTTTTCCGGTTCCAACGCGGTGATCGGGATACGGATTCCCGTCAGCGGTATTCCAATTTCCGGATAGACGCTTTCCTTGATGCTGACCGTTTCGACCGCGATCAACATTCCCAACCAAACGAGCAAGCATAGCAAAAACAAACCGGTGATCGTGATGAAGTTGTGAACGAAATAAAACCGATATCGCCCAATCGGTTGGGACAGGATCATTTCCATTGTGCCACGACTGAGTCCTCCGCTGACCACGTCGCTTCCTCGAACGATTGCCCACAATGAGATCAGCATAATCAACATCGGCTCGTCCAGCGTAGTCGCCGTCCGGCCGAGGTAGGAAATCATCCAGTCAAAATCGACTGACGCAAAACGTTGCCAGTCCGATGGCAACAGGTCAATGATCTGCTTGAATCGACCCGAGTCGATCTTGCCTACAATTTTGACGCGAAACCAGCCAAAAGTGCAGACTGCACAGGCGATTGCCGCAAACAACAGCAAGGAATCATGTAGGTTCTTTTTCCAAAGCGATTTGATCATACCGGCGGCTTCTCCGCATCACTATGAAAGCGATCATAGATCGCGCGCAACCCTACTGGTTGGATAAATACATCGGACACCGGCGCGTCGGCCAACCATTTAAGTACGAAAGAGAGGTCTTTTGGAGTTTCCAAACGCAACTGGCCATCGCCCGAATGCTCGGTCAGTAAATCTTCGCGTAGTGCATCAGGCACCGGAGGCAATTCTCCATCCAGTGTTGCGCGGATTCGGTGTTGGCGCATCAGTTCACTCATGTTTTGCAAGTGAACCAGTTCGCCTGCCCGCAAAATGCCAGCCCGATCACAAACCTCTTCGATTTCAGACAGCACGTGCGATGAAAATACGACAGTGCGTCCAGCTGTTTTGGCTTCCGTGACAATCTTGAGCACTTCGCCTCGTACAGTTGGGTCCAGGTTCGCAGTGGGTTCATCGAGAATCAAAACAGGCTTTTGTGATGCCAGCGCGATCGAAAGCGCGAGTTTTTGCCGCATGCCGGTCGACATAAACGCCACCCAGCGAGATAGATCCAAATCCAGGCGCTCAGCGATTTCGAACGATCGCTGTAGGGTGTCTTCGCCAGCAAGGCCTGAAAAGAAGGAGAGCACCGCCTTGCCTCGCATCGTCTTTGGCAACCGGGCGTCACCGGGCAGATAGGCAACTTGCTGATGAACGGCAACACGTTGCCGATAGCAATCCAGCCCCTTAAGTGACGCGCGTCCTTCGGTCGGTCGGATGAATCCCATGACCAATCGCAGTAGAGTCGATTTGCCCGCGCCGTTGGGGCCCAGCAATCCAAAAACCTCGCCCTGCTCAATCGAAAGCTCGCATCGTTTTAACGCGGTAAAGTCGCCAAATCGCTTGGTCAGTTTTTCAATCTGGATGATAGGATCGGCCAAGGTCAGCGCGTCGGTTGAGTGAATATTGAAAGGGAGTTACGGGCGGAAAAGGTCTTAGCGCAAGGGTTCCTTTCCCATTAAGCGGCGGAGCAAACCAATTTGTCCCGCGTGAAGCATTTCGTGGTCACAGGCAAACATCAGCGCACCATATTTGTTGCCAAATCCCGCATTGGGCTCGTCGATCACTTCGCTCAAGTGTGCTTCGTTATCAAACTGTGGCAGTTCGATCAGCATCTGGTCGTTGACCGCATTCAAAACCGTGATGATCTCTTCTCGCGTTGGGTAATCTTCTCGATTTGCGGTCGGCGTGGTGCCTTTCATAAACTTCTTACGGAACTTTCCCGACATCAGTTCGGAATCAATCGATTCACGACCGCGCTGGCGAAACAAAGTTAAACCGTACTGTGCCATCGCAATGTGCCCCGCCTGCCACGCTGCGTGAGTAACGATCGAATCGGGAGACCAGTACAATTGGTCGTCATCCAAATCGTCCAACAACTGCATTGTATAGTCGCGGATCCACGCATGATGCTTTCGAAAGCTCTCCAGTTTTTCACTGAGTGCCATGATGCAAATCTTTCAATGAAGCGAAAATTGAGCTGGCGACAATCGGCGTCACCAGCCAGCTGGAAATTAAATTTCGAAGATGCCTTCGATCTCGACCATCATCTTGACTGGCAACGCCACCATGCCGACGGCACTGCGAGCGCCAACACCGATATCTTCACCGAAAACGTCTCGAAACAATTCGCTGCAACCGTTGATAACCGCCGGTTGTTGATCAAAGTCAGCGGTACAAGCAACGAAACCGGTGAGCTTGATCACCCGTTTGATTTTGTCGAGCGAGCCCAAGTGTTGTTTTAGCGTAGCCAGCATCGCCAAGCCCGCCTGTTTCGAAGCCGCATATCCCGCCTTTTGATCGGCATCGACACCTACAACACCCGTGATCAGTGTTCCATCCGATTGCAACGGGCCGTGCCCCGATGTCATCACCAGGTTTCCTGTTGTGATGGCCGGTTTGTAAACACCGATCGATTTGGGAGCGGGGGGAAGTTCAAGACCCAGTTCTTTTAGCTTGGCTTCAGCACTCATTCTTTAGGTTCTCGTCTAAGGTTAAATTTTGGTAACAGCTTTTTTATTGCAAGGTGTCAGTTTTGATCGCCGGATTCCAGCGGCTTGGCAAACGTTTCTTCGATTGCCTGAACGACTTTCTCGCGCCCTATGATCGGAGCCTGACAGCTAAAGTTTCTACAAATGTACAAAGTTGGCTCGTTATTGACCAACGGTTTCGCGTCGGAGACTTTATCTAACCATTTTGACCTTGTGCGATCAGATTGCTCAATGCGACAAATCATCGCAAAGTTCGTTTGCCAACGACTGTTGAAAAGGTCGCGAAACTCAGTGATGTTTTCTTCGGCCGGCAGGCATAACACAAGTTCGACACTGGGCCGTAACCAGCTTTCCAGGGCCACCAGCATTTGACCGCTGGCCATCGGAGCGCGTTTCATCAACGCAAGATTGGATTGGATCGTCGATTCGGCCAGCTGAACCCAGTCCTGTCGTGCACAAAGTCGTCCCCACCGTAGCAACGCTGTTGCCGCCATTGAATTCCCGCTGGGTACGCTATTGTCCTGTTGATCTTTTGTGCGAGCGATCAATTGTTCGCCATCGTTGGCCGTAAAAAAGAACCCGGGTCCCTCCGCATCGGAAAAGAACTCGATCATCTGTTCACATAATTCCACAGCCCGATCAACGTAGGTCTCGTCCAGCGATGCCTGGTAAAGCGAGTACAACGCATTCAGCAGGTAACTGTAGTCGTCCAAAAAAGCAGGCTGCTTGACCACGCCACCACGCCACAATCGCTGTAGTCGGCGATTGGGTTCAAATAGTTTTGACCAAACAAATTCGAATGCGTTTTCGGCTGACTCCAGGTAACGTTGCTCGCCCGTCGCCATCGCACCTTCGCACATGGCGATGATTCCCAGCGCGTTCCAGCAACAGAGGACTTTGTCGTCCAGTCCAGGTCGCACACGTTGGTCGCGAATGGCAAGAAGTGTTTTGCGAGCTGCACGCATTTCGGCTCGGAGTTGTGGCTTGTCGATTCCGAACTCGACCGCGCGCTCCACATACGACTTGGTCATGTTGAGGATGTTATGCCCTTCAAAGTTGCCTTGTGGAGTGATGTTGTACAATCGGCAAAACCGCTCGCCGACTTCTTCGCCCAAATGCTCGATCACTTCGGCCTTTGACCACACGTAGAACTTGCCTTCTTCGCCTTCGCTGTCGGCATCCTCGGTGCTGTAATAGCCGCCCTCTGGCGATGTCATATAGTTCAAAAGGTAGTCCAGCGTTTTGCGGCCAATCATGGCAAAAAACTCTTTGCCCGTCGCGCGACAGGTTTCAAAGTAACAAGTGGCCAACAATCCGTTGTCATACAGCATCTTTTCAAAGTGAGGCACCAGCCAATGTTCATCAACGCTGTAGCGAGCAAAGCCGCCCGCCAAGTGGTCAAAGATACCTCCATATGCCATCTTCTTCAGGTTGAGCTCGACCATCTCCAACAATTGGTCTTGGCCGAATTCGGATTCGTTGGCAGTGAGCTCTGGCCAGTTTTTCCAAAGTCGCAACAGAAGAGACAGGTTCATTGAGTGCGGAAACTTGGGTGCCGTGCCAAATCCGCCATTCTGGAAATCGAACGAGTCGCGAAGCGAGACCGCCGCGGTTGTCAGTAAGTCTTTATTCAGTTCATCATTATGATTCTTGTTTTCAGTAGTGGCAGACAGCCACGCAGTTATTTGCGCCGATTGCCCGTCGACTTGGTCACGGTTGGTGCGGAACGCATCGAGGACTCTGCCCAGCACGTGGTCAAAGCCAGGCATGTTCATACGGCTTTCCGGCGGCCAGTAAGTCCCGCCAAAAAACACTTCCTGTTTGGGAGTCAGGAAAACAGAAAGCGGCCAGCCTCCACCGCCTTTTCGCAAAGCCATCACGGCGTTCATATAAAGCTGGTCAAGATCGGGACGTTCTTCTCGGTCGACTTTGATGCAAACAAAATTCTCATTAAGGATCGCAGCGATCTTTGGACTTTCGAAGCTCTCGTGCTCCATCACATGGCACCAATGGCATGCCGAATAACCAATCGACAAAAAGATCGGTTTGTCTTCGCTTGCGGCCCGGTTGAGCGCCTCTTCACACCACGGATACCAATCGACGGGGTTCTCAGCGTGCTGCAAGAGGTAGGGGCTGAGTTCAGTACTAAGTCGATTAGGCATTGTTTTTGGGCGCGAGAAAAATGTAAAAAAGGTTTGAACTGTGGATTCTACCAGAAAGCCGGAAAGACAAAATTCCAAGCCAACGTGAACGAATCGCAAAGATCGGCTATGATGAACAGACCCCTTAGGTTCGATTCCCGATTTCGTTAAAGAACGCAGCTTATGAAAATTCAACTTTCCGAAATTGCCTACGCTCGCAGTGGTGACAAAGGTGATGGTAGCAATGTTGGAGTGGTCGCTTATGACCAAGCCTGTTACGAGGTGATCTGCGCCGAACTGACGACCGAGCGGGTAAAGCAGCACTTTCACGCGATCTGTTTTGGAGAGGTCGATCGTTACGAAGCGCCAAATCTGCTCGCGTTGAACTTTATCCTGCACGACTCGCTCGGTGGCGGTGGCAGCGAAAGCCTCAAGACGGACGCGCAAGGCAAGACGCACGGATTGGGAATTCTATACATGGAAATCGAAGTCCCTGACGATTTCAAGATTCCTGTGCGAGCCAATTGACTGACTGCGCTTGGGTTTGAGTCGTCAAAGCGACAAACATGATCGAAGCAACAACCTGCACTCCAAAGTACAACGCCAACATCGTGGATGAAATCAGAAAGCCAACCTGATGACAGGCGAGATAACTTGTTTATTACAGGCTACTAAAGTGACAACAGGTTTCTAGATTTATTATTACGGTTTGCAGTGGTGGCGGTACAGGTGGCCGAAGGAACCGAACTGGTAGGCGGTAATACTAGCTGGAAGAACGCCAAGGGACGCGAATGAAAACCCGAATTTGTATTCGCGTTTATTAGCGTCCATTCGCGGTTGAAATGGTAGCTCGCAACTTTAGCAACGAAGCCTAAG
>CAZDBA010000043.1:12430-13583 GCA_964503615.1 uncultured Pirellulaceae bacterium | reverse complement strand
TAGCGTCCATTCGCGGTTGAAATGGTAGCTCGCAACTTTAGCAACGAAGCCTAAGCAGGCCGTTTCTCGCTAACGCGTCGGGCTTCCAATTTCGCAACTCACTCTAAATTTGACAAAAAAACGTTTTGCTGAAGCGGGCGGCACGTTAGAATCGTGTGATATTGCACTGTTCATTACAGTCCCAAGTAGCCCATAGAAGTGGCGAATGATCTTCGCTTCAGCATGAGTGTTCCACTACTTTCAGCTTGACGATCTTACACACGAGGAAATCTAAATGAAAAAACCAATCTTATTTGTCGTAACAGCGATTCTGGCGTTAACCAATGTCACCTCGGCTCAGGTTGTTTTTGATGGCGGCCCGGATGGCATGGGTACCGACTTTTTCGATGAAGCCAACTGGGTCGACACGGCGACCGGTTTAGACCCCGGTGCCGATACGATCAACCCAAATGCGCAGGTTATTGATTTTGATTTAACAATCGGCGGCGATTTCGCTGTGGATGGTACAGGAATCGGCAACGGAATCCGATTTGCGGACGGTGGAACGCTAACACTGGAAGACAATGCGACTTTCTCTTGCGAGGCGTTAGTTCCGGAATTAGGCCAGCGAAATAACATTGTGTTGACCGATACCTCCGAGATTATGATAGCCGTGGACATTGTTCGAACTGACTTCGACGTCTCAGGTGAAGCTAACGTGGTTTTTACTGGTAACCGGCCAGAGTTTGGGAACGACACCATCAATTTCTCTTCAGATTGGACAGGCAGCGTCTCTACCCAACTCCCGAATGGGAACCGATCGAACCTTGTAGGCGCCAATGGTGCCGCGTTGTTCAACCTTGCCACGATCGAGGGTGAAGTCGCCTCAAGCGATGACATTGACACAGTAATATTCGGAGCCCTTGTCATCCATACTTTGGCTGTCCCACCTCTGCTAGGAGATATCAATAGAGATGAAGTCATCGACTTTTCTGATATCGCGCCGTTCATTGAGCTTCTGCTCAATCCTTTCGTTTTTCGAGATGAAGCAGACATCAATCAGGATGGCGAAATAAACTTTTCTGATATCGCGCCTTTTATTATGCTCCTTAGCGGTGGTGGGCAGTAGATAACTATTGCAACGAGACAGCTGAGAATTCCGTTACGTACCCCC
>CAZDBA010000043.1:0-12330 GCA_964503615.1 uncultured Pirellulaceae bacterium | reverse complement strand
AACAGCTTGCCTTCGTCCTCGCTAACGCGTCCGGTTTCCAATTGGGCGCTTACGCCCCAAAAGATTAGTAGCGATTAGTGAAAATTAGTATTCCCAAAAACGCCGGACGATCGAGACCCCGCAGCGTTGTCGATCAGCTTTAGCGATCTGCGTAGACTTGCGTCGTTTCTTCTTTGGAGACGTTCGAGCGACGATCGTCTGTTTGCATACGGGCGACGACTTTGTGTTCGCCAGGTGCAACGCCGGTTGCAGTGACTGCGACTTTGATCTCGTCACCAGGATTCATACTGGTAATCGGAGCAAAGGCGACTCGCTGGCCTTGCACTTGACCTTCTAAGCCTCCTTCGACGGCGGTGGGGCGAATTCCGGGCGGCAACTCCAAATTCAATTGAATGTTGGTAGCCGTTTTCGTGCCTTGGTTCACGACGCGCATTTGGTAACTGGTTTCGCTACCGACTTCGATATGATCAACCACGTCGTCAATATCAAAGAACACGTCTACCAAGTGCTCGACGACCAATGCGGCATCGGTAGTTACCTTTTGTTTCAAATCGGCAACTGCAGTAAACGCAATATCCTGGTTACCCGTATCGGTCGGTACCGTAGTCAATGAAACCGAGGCAGGACCATTCGGAGCCAACTCGGTCATCGACCAGTAGACGGCATTGGTGCCCGGATCGAACTGCCCCTGGTTGTTCGCGCTGACAAATCGAAGTCCCGGTGGAAGCTTGGCCATCATTTCAACGTTGGTCGCAGCCGCAGTTCCATTGTTTCTTACGGTAAACTCATGAGTTGCCTGCCGGCGCAAAAATCGTCGACGAGGCCCATCGGCTTGGGCAACAAGTTTTGGTGCAACGATCTCCATGTTAATCGAATCTCTGGCTTGCAAACCACCGGCTCCGGTTGCCACAACGGTGTTCTGTAGACGGCCAACGTCAGCGGCTTTCAAACTCAGTTGCAGCTTTCTAGATTGGCCTGGCGCCAAAACACCGATAGGGTATTCGATGCGACGAAAACCATCGGGATACTCCAGCTGAGTAGGAATGTCCTCCTGGATCATCACGTCGCTGGCAGGTCCGTTACCGTTGTTGGTGACGACGATATCTAACCGAACTTCATCGCCAATGAGTGAGCGTTCGGGAGCAGAATGAGTGACAGTGAGTTCCGGTTTCGTTACCAACGTGCGTACGGAAGATCGAGTCGCAAAAGTCACATGTGCGACGGAGCCGATTTCGCCAGGTTGGGTTGGCTTGAGCTTCATCTGGATCCGCCTCTCTTGCCCCGGAGCCATCTTGCCGATCTCCCATTGGACTGCTTTGCCATCGTTGCTGGTCGGTTGCGGAGTGGCTTCGAGCAACTGAGTACCAGTAGGAATCTGATCGTAGACTCGGACATCGTTCGCTTCGATCCGACCGGTGTTGCGGACGATGATCTCGAAATTTGCGGGCATGTTCAGCTGGATCTCGCGGGGAGCGATTCGTTGAACCGACACAGTCGGTGATCGCGTGCCTTCCAGGTTCTTTTCACCAGGTGTAGGCATCGTAACCACTCCTGCAACGGCTGGCTCGATAGGGCGAGATGTCGAGGCCTGACGCGCCGGAACGGTACCTCGACTGAGTGGGGCCGTGGTCCGAACGGGAGGACTTTGAGCAGTAGGCTTTTGCTGGAAGGGATTTGAAGAGGCTTGCTGTGTTGTACGTGGAGCCGCTTGCCCGAATCCAGCTTGGAATGTGTCTTGTTTCGGTTGAGCGGGCGGTCCAGGCTTTCGCAACTCGTTCGAGTTAAGTGGCGCCAGATTCCGGTTAGAATCGAACGAAGCGACTGGCGGTCCACCGGTCTGCCGGGCGGTTCGAATGGGCGGGGTAGAATTACTTCGATTGTCGCTACCTGAACCCACACCCGATCTGGTTTGAAAACTAATGGGTGGTCTGGAAGATTGATCAAGGCCGGACGGTCTCTGGGGCGGGCTTGGAGCTTTGCCTACCAACGCGTCAAAGCTCTTACCAGCATCGCGCACGACTCCCTGCGTGCCAGTGCTGACTTTTTGGGCCAGATCGTTGGTCTTATTCTTGAGATCGTTTGTTAAATTGTTTCCGCGTTGGGCAGCTGACTGAAACGGATTTGAATTGTCAACGACCGGCGGTTTAGGTCTGCTGCCACCAAAACCGACCACGGGAACTTCAGGCTGAGTCAGGCGATTGTTGACAACGGGCGTTTTCCGAGGGTTCAGCGCAGTCAAATTCGATCGAGGATCGATAGGTGGAGTTTTAGTTTCCAATTTTGGAGCAGGGTTAAAGTTCCCGCTGGGGCTTGTTTTGACTTGGAAGCCTGTAGGCTTCGGCTTGGGAAACTGAACGGGTTCCGTTTTCGGCAGTGACGTTTTGGGTTGAACCTGAAAACCGTTACCGGAAGTTTTAGGACGATCGCTCAACGTTGTTTTGAATCTGACAGGGTCCTGTTTTTGTGAAGCCAACGTCGTAGCAGAGGAGTTCGCTGCAACTTCAGTCTCAGTCTCAAGGCCTGCATCGGTATGCTCTGACTCATCCCCGTGATGGCCAGTCCGCATCAGGGTTTGGCTGACGGCAAACGTTCCCAGAGCGAGAAACAGAACGACTCCGACAATCCGGAAGATCAGCCCGCGCCGCGAGGGTGTGGCCGCTGGAATGATAGGAGTTGAGTCGGTTGAGGAGTTTGAAGATTGACTTGAATTTGGCATGACCTATTCCCACAGCGCGATTGTAACGCGAGCAAAATGAGGTTGGGTTTTTAACGGTCAAGATCAGCCTGTTCGGTCCGCGCGTTTTGATCCGTGCGAACCACTATCTCTCGGCTTCCTTGCCGCAATTAATAAAGTTCCAAGTGTTAGCAAAAGTCCCTTTGCACCTAACTTGGCAACGATTGGATACCAAACCACGCCAATTATGCCCATACCAATCGTATTGATTTAGCTGTCGCATCTTCAGTAGGCATCGGGAGGCTGTCCGGCAAATATCGCTCGCTTCGGAAAACTGCTGACAGCAGCTTGCTTAAAACGGGCTCTAGTTAAATCGACCCCTCTTGGTGGTCGCCAAGATCGCTTTGGCAATAGCCGGAATAGCTTAACTAGCTGGAAAACTGACCGCAGGACGGTTTTTCCTCGGTTTTTCAGGCACCCATTCTAAAAATCAACTCATAGCAAACATGGCTCTACAGTAGTAAAATCTCTATCCCGAAACTGGAAAGGAAGCATCATGTCGGACAGGAAATTTACCCATCTTCACTGCCATACCCACTACAGCCTACTTGATGGTGCCAGCTCGATCCCGCGACTTGTAGAGCGTACGAAGCAGCATGGCATGAATGCGCTTGCTATCACTGACCATGGAAATCTTCACGGGGCGCTGGAATTTTATCGAACTTGCAAGTCAAACGAGATCAATCCGATCATCGGCTACGAAGCTTACATCGCACCGGAAAGTCGGCTCAAGAAAGGCGGTGGAGGCGGCAAGCGGGACAAGAGCTATCACCTGACGTTGCTATGCCAGAATGCGACCGGATTCAAGAACTTGATCAAGATGGCTTCGGCGGCGAGTCTGGAAGGATTCTATTTCAAGCCCCGCATCGACAAAGAACTACTTGAGGCTCACAGCGAAGGCATTATCTGTTTGAGCGGTTGCGTTTCCTCTGAGTTCAATCAAAAAATTCTAGCCGGGCGCGGTGCGAAAGAGGCAGGCGATCACCTTGCCGAAGCCGCGGAAGTCGCGAATTGGTTTCAGAAAGTTTTCGGCGAGCGATACTTTATTGAAATCATGAACAATGGAGTGGAGATTCAACGGATCGGCCTGGAGGGATCGGTCGAAGTCGCACAAAAGGTTGGCGTTCCGTTGGTCGCAACCAGTGATTGTCACTATGTCGATCCGGAAGACTGGAGTTGTCAGGACGTGATGCTGTGCATCAACACAGGTCGTTTTCGCACCGACGAAAAACGGATGAAGATGGACGGCCATGATTACTTTCTCCGCTCTCCCGAACAGATGTACGACAAATTCCCCGGTCTGGAGCACGCCGTTGCGCGAAGCCAGGAGATTGCGGACTCAGTCGATATCGACTTGGATCTTACCAAGCGGCATTTTCCCGTTTACAAATTTGCTGAAGACGAAACACCGGACGCGGAAAAATTCCTTGAGGAACTTTGCATCAAGGGCCTGAAAGAGCGTTACGCGGGCGACGAAGAAATGTGCCCCGGGGGTGAACTTTCCGAAATCGTCATGAAACGGCTGAATCGCGAACTGGGCGTCATTAACAAACTGGGCTTCCCTAACTACTTCCTCATTTGCTGGGATTTCGTGGTTCAAGCCCGCAAAAGAAGCATTCCCACTACCGCTCGTGGTTCCGGAGTAGGTGCGATTGTTTGTTATGCTCTTTACTTGAGCCACGTCTGCCCGATCAAATACAACTTGCTGTTCGAGCGATTTCTGGACGAGAATCGACTGGAAGCTCCTGATATTGATATCGACTTTTGCAAGGAGTCCCGTGGCGAGATTATTCGCTATGTAAAAGACAAATACGGTGAAGACTGTGTTGCCCAAATTGGGACTTTCGGCACGATGGCTTGCAAAGCGGCGCTCAAAGATGTGGGCCGTGTGCTGAGCATTCCGCTTTCAAGAGTAAACCAGATCACGGCAATGGTCCCGGACCAACTGGGAATCAAACTGGCTGCGGCGCTTGAGCAAAGTGCAGAACTGGCTGCGACCTACAAGAACGATCCGGAAATCCGTGAGATGATCGATTTCGCTTTGAAGCTGGAAGGGCTCGCACGCAATGTAGGTACTCATGCGGCGGCGGTCGTGATTGGTGACAAACCACTTAACGAATACGTTCCGCTGACGCGAGTCACGGGCAAAGACGACGTGATTACCCAGTGGTCGATGAACGACGTCGAGGCGGCTGGGCTGCTGAAGATGGACTTTTTGGGATTGCGGAACCTTACGATCCTGGCCCATGCGGTGGACATCATTGAACAGACCAGTGGTGAGCGGATTGACATTTTGAAATTCCCACTGGATTGCAAAAAGACGTTTGCGCTTTTGCAACGCGGTGAAACCAAAGGCGTGTTCCAATTGGAATCGGGTGGAATTCGTGATCTGTTGCAAAAGATGAAACCGGATCATTTCCGCGACATCATTGCGACGAACGCACTCTATCGACCGGGCCCGCTCGAAGGTGGAATGGTCCAGCAGTACATCGATGTAAAACACGGTCGCAAGGAACCGGAATACCTGCACGAGGTGATGCGGGAGATTACCGAAGAGACCAACGGGGTCATGGTCTATCAGGAACAGGTCATGCAGATCCTTAATCGGCTGGGCAAAATCCCGCTGGCCGCTGCGTACACGTGCATTAAAGCGATTAGTAAAAAGAAAGAGAAACTGATCGCCCAGAACTACGAAACGTATATGGCCGGTGCCGACGAGATGGGCATCAAAAAGAAAGACGCTCAAAATCTTTGGGACATGATTCTCAAGTTCGCCGGGTATGGCTTTAACAAAAGTCACTCTACCGCGTACGCGATGATCGCCTATCAAACAGCCTATCTCAAGACACATTATCCGGTCGAATTCATGGCGGCGTTGCTGACCGGTGACATTCCCGGTCGAAACTTTATTCGCAAAGACGCTTTGATTGAGCATATCGAAGACTGCACGCGAATGGAGATCGAAGTTATCGCACCCGACGTGAACAGTTCGGGGGTCAAGTTCGTGGTTGCCGATGGCAATATCCATTTTGCGCTTTCGGCCATCAAAGGTTGCGGTGGCTCGACTGCTATTTCGATTGTCGAGGAACGTGACAAAAACGGCCCGTACAAAGATATCTTTGACTTTTGCGAGCGAGTCGAATCGTCAAAATGTAATCGCAGCTCGGTCGAAACGCTGATCAAAGCGGGCGCGATGGATAGCTTTGGAGCTAACCGAAATCAGCTGCTAAACGTATTGGACCGCGCGATGCAAAGCGGAGCTTCGGCGCTGGCGGATAAAAAAGCAGGGCAGGGCAACCTCTTTGGTGGCTTTGAAGAAGATGACGAAGCAGAACAAGTCGTCGACCTGCCCAACGTCGAGGAACTGGAAGAGCGGCAAAAACTGATCTTCGAAAAAGAAGTGCTTGGCTACTACCTGACCAGTCACCCGCTGGCCGAGTACACAGCGCAGCTCCGCCAATATTGCTCGCACTCAACAAACCGACTGGGTGGCCTAAAAGATCGAGACCGCATTAGCGTCGGTGGAATGATCGCATCGATCAAACTCTCAAATGTGAAGCGTGTTCGTGATCCCAGCCAGCCGACTCGTTACGCCATGTTCGATCTGGAAGACGTTGATGGTGCGATTCGATGCGTGATGTGGCCCAAAGAATACGCCCAACACGGAAACATGATCCAGGCGGACGGAGTCGTGGTCTTGCAAGGGTCGCTCGACCGGCGTGGAGGTGACGAAGCGAATCTGATTGTGGATCGCGTCATTCCCATTGAACAATTGGACAGCAGCCATCTGACAACTGGGATCTGCGTACGTATCAATCAAAAAGCGCACGGGAAAGAGGCGGTCGCCAAAGTTTACGAAATCGTACGCGGTTATCCTGGCAACAGAAAATTACAGCTGGAGATCAAGCTGGATGACGGCATGGAAGTCAAACTCGCTGCCCACAAAGTGCGCGTGGACATCAACGACCAATTGTGTAAAAGACTGAAAGATTGCTTGGGCGAAAACGCATTCGAGATGATGGTGGGTTAGGTCCTTGCTACCGCGCAGCACAGAGAAGGCGAATGGCTTATTCAACTTGGACTCCCAAGCCGTCTGCGACGCGATTAACAAATGCAAAGTATCCGACGACACAGGCCAAGTCGTGAATTGCGCGATCGTTCAAGCCGTTCTCTCGCAACTCATTCACGTCAGCCGACTCGATCGTTGCGGGTGTCTTGGTTAACTTGACACTGTATCTCAGGATTGCGATCTCTCGCGCGGAAAAGATATCGGCTAAGTCAGGGAACTTACCGGAGCCGTCGGAAAGCACTCGCAGAACGGTTTCGATTTCCGCCTCATTGCGTTTCGCTTTTTTCAATCCTCTACGCAGACCGCGTTGATGATGTACCGTTCAGTAGTGACAGCCGTTGAGGGCCGAGACACAAACCCCGACCATCTCCCTTTCGACAAGACTCAAAGGGCTCTCGCCGTGCATCAGCTCAACGTAAAGATCGTAGTGCAACCGGAGAACACGAGAGTGAATACCGTGTATCTGAATGATGTTGTCGCGATCTTTGACTTGATCAGCCGGAGGAATCTCGTCAAAAGGCAGATAGTCGATAAAAGCCAAGTTGAGCTCCGAGGTGGAAATACTTTAGCGCGACAAAGTTGCACGCCTCCCAGACGTTAATACTCGCCTCGGAGAGGTGACCTACGTTGAAATTCTAGAAACCAAACACAAGTGCCAAACCGTAGTCGATATCGTTTTCTCGATCGCCGGCAACAGGTGTACTGTCGTAACGATCAAGCACGAACATTCGGAAGTTAATATTCCGTTCCGCGTCAACCACAAACTCCAATCCGGCATTGGTGACAAATCGAAAATCGGAAAAGTCGGAAACGTTGGGATAGAAGTCCAGATTTGCAAACAGCTTGAGCGTTTCGGTGACTTGTCGTTCCCAATCGGCTCCGAACTGCAATTCCGGCAACCATTCAGCATCCACAGCTCCGAATTCTCTGGACGCACCAGCACCGAAGCGAACCTTAAGAAAGCGATCATCCAGCTTGTACACTTCGTACCCCAAACCGCCGTGCAACGCCAGACGATAGTCGAACGCCTTGAAACGATCCCATTCGTATTGGCCTTGGGCAAAGGCGCTCAGTTTGGGGCGATTTGCAAAGCTTCTTTCCTGACGCGCTTGTCCGAAGAAACGATCGGTAACCGTTGAGATCGCGTTAGCACTGTAAAAGTAACTGGCCAGCACCGTTGTTTTCGCAACGTCTGTTTCGCGTGCAAGATTCAATGTCAAATTGATATCAAGATTCTGACTGTTTCCCGCTTTACCATTCAATCCAGCAGCAAACGAGCCATCCCACGGGTTTTCGACTAATGATTGAGCAAAACCATCTGGCAGACCAAAACTGATTTGCGCGTGAGCAGTCGCCGTCACAGTCATAAAAACGATTGTTAAAAGTGAAAAGAACCGGTTCATAAGATTAGCCTTGGTAGGATTCAATTTGGGCAGCGAGCAGCTTAGCCTGATGAAGTAGGACAAAACAATAGAATCTGGGAATCCGACAATCAACACGAATCCAGCTAATTGCTGGCGTGTAAAATTTTCAATTTCAATGACAACGCATTTCAAGCGTTGACCTCCAAGTTGCCAAAGAAATCGTTCCGATTTACCAGATCATCAGGAATCGGAACAATCGAGGCTGTAGAAAGCAGGAGCGATCTTCTATAATCTGCCCACGCAATTCTAAACCCTGCGTGATAAGTACCTTGGACGCTAACCATTGCTCTAACAACGCGGTTTCTATTGGGCCGTTCAGACCTGCTTGGGAGTAAAGCTTGAATACAAACGTCGCAGAGATCGCCGAACTGATTCGCAATGCCGAGTCGACAAGTGAGCCGATTCCACCGATCACGGAACAGCTTGTCGGACAAGCGGAGAAGGCCTCGCTGGACATCGCTTACGAAGTGCAAGCTCACAACACGGCGATCCACAAAAAATCGGGGCGTGTGGTCAGCGGTCGCAAGATCGGCTTAACTTCTCCCGCAGTGCAAAAACAACTGGGCGTCGACCAACCTGACTTTGGGATGCTCTGGAAAGACATCGAGTATCAACAGGGCGAAGAGATTCCGTTCTCGCGAGTCATGCAAGCCAAAATCGAATGCGAAATCGCATTGGTCCTCAATTCGCCTTTGGATATGCCACAACCGGGCATGGCAGATGTCATCAGAGCTGTCGACTATGTGCTGCCCGCTCTGGAGATTGTTGGCAGCCGTATTGCTGACTGGAAAATCAGTATCTACGACACGATCGCCGACAACGCTTCCTCGGGCGTTTACGTTTTGGGTGGTCCACCCAGGAAATTGGACGGCTTAGAATTGCAAAATTGCGGAATGGTAATCGAGCGGGATGGCCAACCCGTTTCCACAGGCAGCGGAGCGGCCTGCCTGGGTCACCCACTCAACGCAGCGGTATGGTTGGCCAAACAAATGGTCCAGCGAGGCGATCCGCTGCAGGCAGGTGAAGTCATTCTCACCGGTGCGCTAGGCCCAATGGTCAACGTCAATCCCGGCGACGTCTTTCACGCTTCGATCAATGGGCTAGGCACCGTCACAGCGATGTTCTCCGATTAGCTTGTGACACAGTCGTTAAACGAAATATCGAAAAGCAAAACCAAACGATGGCAAAATGCAAAGCAAAGTAAAGGTCGCGATCATTGGCTCGGGCAACATCGGCTCCGACTTGATGCTTAAAATCCATAGCCGTTCGGCGACGCTGGAAATGGTTGCCATGGTCGGCATCGATCCCGATTCTGCCGGCTTGGCCCGCGCCCGCGAATTGGGTGTGGCCACAACCCACGAAGGGATCGACGGGCTTGTTCAATTGCCCCAGTTCCCTGAGATCGGAATCGTCTTTGACGCAACCAGCGCGGCGGCTCATTCGAACCACGACCGGATCTTGAAAGAACACAACAAACAGATAATCGACTTAACACCCGCCGCCGCGGGACCGTTTGTTGTACCGGTTGTCAACCTGGACCAACATTTATCGGCTCCTAACGTCAACATGGTCACGTGTGGTGGCCAAGCGACGATCCCGATCGTGGCCGCAATCAACTCGGTGCTGCCAGTTCACTATGCAGAGATCGTGGCTTCGATCGCTTCCCTTTCGGCCGGGCCGGGAACACGAGCCAACATCGACGAGTTTACCGTAACCACTTCGCGGGCGATCGAAGAAGTGGGTGGGGCAAGACATGGTAAAGCGATTATCATCCTGAATCCAGCTGAACCTCCTTTGCTGATGCGGAACACAGTTCTATGTCTGGTCGCAGCCGATTGCGATCAAGTTGCCATTTCAAAAGCGGTCGAGCAGAGGGTAAGCCAAGTGCAAGCCTACGTGCCCGGCTATCGACTAAAACAATCGGTCCAATTCGATACCGTTTCTAACTTGACCGATCCTAAGGTGAACGATATCAAAACCGGAACCAAGGTTTCCGTCTTTCTGGAAATCGAGGGCAGCGCCGATTTCTTGCCAGCCTACGCAGGCAATCTGGACATTATGACCTCCGCTGCGATGGCAACGGCTGAGCGACTGGTCGAAAAACGGAACAAGGAATTCGCAGTATGAAAAGCGCAGACAAAAAACTGTATGTTCAAGACGTAACCCTCCGTGACGGCATGCACGCGATTGGCCATCAGTACAAACTGGATGACGTTGTTGCGATCGCCAAAGCGCTGGATGCTGCAAAGGTAGATGCGATCGAGATCACACATGGCGACGGATTGGCGGGCTCAAGTTTCAACTTTGGGTTTGGACTGCATACCGATTGGGAGTGGATCGAAGCGGTTGCCGATGTTTTGCAGCATGCCAAACTTACCGTTCTGTTGTTGCCCGGAATCGGTACGGTTGACGACCTCAAACAAGCTCAGAGACTGGGTGCAACCTCGGTCCGCGTGGCGACGCATTGCACCGAAGCCAACGTCGCCAAGCAACATATCGAGTGGGCTCGCGAAAACGGAATGGATGTGGGCGGGTTCCTGATGATGGCGCATTTAAACCCACCAAAACAGTTGGCCGAACAAGCCAAGCTGATGGAGGAGTACGGTGCTCATTGCGTCTACGTCACCGACAGTAGCGGGGCGATGACGATGAGCGACATTCGAGACCGATTCCAAGCCTACAACAACATCCTGAAACCCGAAACCGAAACAGGCATGCACGCGCACCACAATTTAAGTTTGGGTGTGGCAAACACGATCACCGCAATCGAGTGCGGCGCGACTCGTATCGATGGATCGCTGGCCGGCATGGGCGCGGGCGCGGGCAATGCTCCGCTGGAAGTGCTGTTGGCCGTTTGCGACAAATACGGTTGGCAACACGGTTGCGATCTGTTCGCTTTGATGGACGCAGCGGACGATTTGGTTCGGCCCGTGCAAACTCGTCCCGTTCGTGTCGATCGGGAGACGTTGCTGCTGGGATACGCGGGAGTCTATTCCAGCTTTCTGCTGCACGCCGAACGCGCAAGCGAAAACTACGGCGTCGATGCCAGAGAGATTCTGGTCGAACTGGGCAAGCGTAAGATGGTCGGCGGCCAGGAAGATATGATCGTCGACGTCGCTTTGGATCTTAAAAAGTAGTCACGCTGTCATTTAAACAACTTACCCCACCGTTCTGGAAACTATGACTTCATCCGATAACACGATTGAAACCTACGCAGAAACGTTAGACCAAGCCGCGTTGACCGCCACGCCGATCCCCCAGTTTCCCGCAGGTGCGTTTGACGTCGAGACCGCTTATCAAATTCAAACGGCGTCGGTGGCTCGTCGATGCGAGCGGCATGAGTTTCAGACCGGGATCAAGATGGGCTTCACCAGCCTTGCCAAGATGCAACAGATGGGCGTCGACGATATGATCTGGGGCCGGCTGACCGACGCAATGTTGATCACCGAAGGGGGCGTTGCAGACATGTCACGTTACATTCACCCACGTGTTGAACCGGAGGTCGCTTTTTTATTGGGCGAAGATCTCGCGGGCGAAGTTTCGATTCCAGAGGCGATGTCGACGGTCGAAGCAGTGGCGCCTGCTTTGGAAGTGATCGACAGTCGTTACGAAGATTTCAAATTTTCTCTCGAAGATGTAATCGCCGACAACACGTCGGCCGCAGGGTACGTACTGGGCAGTTGGTCGCCGCCCGAAGTGTCACTGGAGAATCTCGGGATTACGATGAGCATCAATGGCCGCATGCGGCAGTGCGGTTCGACCGCCGCAATCCTTGGCAGCCCCTACCGTTCTCTGGTCCACGCAGCCCGCTTGGCTGACGAAGCGGGCCAGCCACTCCAGGCAGGCTGGATCGTATTAGCCGGCGCAGCAACAGCCGCCGAGTTCATGAAACCAGGCGACCAGATTCGAGCCGAGTTTCAAAACCTCGGCACAGTCTCGTTTTCGATCGAGTAGATTGCCTAAACTAAATTTGTCTACCTAAGGCCATTCCAGTAGGATAGGCAAAGTCGCATTTCGTTTTATGCGACACGATGTCGTTTATAACTATGTTGTCGGGACGATGGCCAAAAGAACCGCAATCATCGCCTGCCTCATTGCCACCG
>CAZDBA010000042.1:16275-31908 GCA_964503615.1 uncultured Pirellulaceae bacterium | reverse complement strand
AAATGCAGTGGGTCATAGCGATCCAAAGTTCGTCCAATCAACGATTGGGCTGTTACGACTTTTTCTCGTAGATTTCAAAAGTTGATTCGCTTTTGACAACTGCGTAAGTGTCAGGAAAAGTATGAAGCGAGCGAACCAGCACACGCGAATTAAACGCTTGAATGTTGACGTAGCTAACTCCGCCGATTGACATTCTGCCGCTGGATTTAAACTGATGCACCAAGCCTTCGCATTGACCCTGTTCCTTTAATTGCTGGGCAATCGAAACGAGCATGCGGGGATTAACGCCTTCGATTTGGAATTGCGATTTGTACTGAATCTGGTCTTCGTGCAAACGATGATGCTCGTGACTGGACTCCAAACGCTGTGAGAACAAGCAATGGTTCTGGGGCAAAGGCTGATGAGGGCTTGCGCAGATTTCGGTGACCATCAGACCCTTGTGCTGGAACGCAACAAGATGGCCTACCGAAGTGATGTTAATCTGAATCCGATAGTTCTTTCGCTCAACGACCCGACTTGCGCACGCGTTAAACAGTTCGGGATGTACAGATCTCCCAAACAGGTGAAACGTGAGGTCGGTAACTTTGGGACGAGCGAATAACACGCGAGCGAAAATCTTTCGATTGAACTGATTTGATTTCCCGACTAGCGGGGCAACGAGATTACAGAAAAAACGATTCCTGAACAATGCATTATAAATTCAAATCGGCATCTGCGCGTGTAAAACTTTTATTTCAATCCTAGCATTTATCTATTGACAAAACACAACGTCAGATTGGATCAATAGTTTCACGATTCTAAATATTGCTGAGGCAGCGTTTGCGAATCGTTTTTTTCTGAGAAAAACTTTTTTTGGGCAGGAAATTCTTTTTTTAAGATGCAAGCGAATGATGTCAAAGCTGCGTTAAAACGTCATATGCAACATGCGTGCCAACAACTATTCCGAAGCCACGATAAATGAAAATTACGCAGAAAAGAACACTGGCCAAAAAGCGAAATGCGAAACTACCCAACTCGAAACTGCTGCCAGCAGGGTTGATGATGTTGTAGTGAGAGGTAGCAAACAGAAGACTGGTAGCAATCAGCCCCAACAACACAGCGTTCCGTTTTTTGGGAGTCCATTTTGCAAACAGAACGATCAAACCGGGCAATAACAGCAAGCGAAAGATCAACTCTTCATAGATCCCGGCACCGAAATAACCAAACGTATCGCCCAACCAGTACCCCATTCCTTCTGCGCCAGCACTTTGAGTGTTGACTGAGCATACGAGAGCGACATCAACGTAGGCTAACAAGTGATACGCTCGCGCAGCAGAAAACAGGATCATTCCCAGGCCCGCCGACTCGACGACCATCACCAGAAAAGTCTTGGGGGAAACCTGCCAGTTGTCTCGGTTTCGATGGTGTAGATATAAAAGAACACCTGCGGTCAGGATCGGCAAAACAATGACCGGACCGATTCCCATTACGGATAACAACTGATGTAACCACTGATCCACTCCTGTTCGAATGGCAGTCTGATCAAATCCGATACAAGCCAGTTCGTACACCAACAAAATGGGTACGATGAAAATCAGCGAAACAATCGGCCGCAGCGTCTCGGTTTGGTAAGTTCCCGTAAGCGGTCCAGGCGCTTTGCCGTTATTTAATAGAACCGAATGGATTTCTGTATGCATGATTTGTCAAATCGTCCGCTGATTCGGCAAAGCTAATTAAATGGGGTGCGATTACATGCAACGAGTCAGTTGCCGTAGGCCGTAATTTAGCGGTTGGTAAAGCGTCAACCAACGTCGATTTTGAGTGCAATCACCAGAACTGTTCCGTGAAAGTTTCAAAACTGGACTTGAAGTGCGATGAGTAGTCCAGTCAAGCCTCCGCTAACTAAGCCAAATTCCAATCGATCGGCGATTGGTTGGACTCGCTCAGGAACTGGTTGACTTTTGAAAACGGCTTACTGCCGACGAAGCCACGATGCGCGGACAGCGGCGAGGGATGGGCCGATTTGATGATCGCGTGGCGGTCCTCAATCAGCTTTTCTTTCTTTTGGGCGGGTCCACCCCAGAGCACGAACACGATTTGGTTCGGGTGCTGATTGAGCGAGCGAATCACTTCGTCCGTAAATGTTTCCCAGCCTTTTTTTCGATGCGAGTTGGCTTCTGATTCACGAACGGTCAATACGGTATTCAAAAGTAAAACGCCTTGTTGACTCCATTTGAGCAAGCTGCCTGATTCAGGAATCTCCGCTCCCGTGTCGGCCACCAGCTCTTTGAAGATGTTTCTGAGCGAAGGCGGGTGACGGATGTCGTCTTGTACTGAAAAGCTCAGCCCATGTGCCTGCCCCTGGCCGTGATACGGATCCTGTCCAAGGATAACCACCTTCGTTTCTGCGAACGGAGTGTTGATAAAAGCGTTGAACGTCTCTTCCGCAGGCGGAAAGATCGTTGCTGATTCCCGCTCTTCGGCTACGAAGCGGGTTAGCTCCTGAAAACTCTCAGCAGCAAATGCAGATTCCAACTGCGCGGTCCAATCAGACTCCGCCGGCCAGTTTTTTGGTAGTGTGACTTTCGTCATTTTTTGAACCTAGAGGTTGAGGGACGCTCGATTTATGTACGCGATAGTCGATCAGTTTCAACTGAACGCTTTTGTATCCACGATACTCGTTAATGGATGGTTTGAAAGCAAAATCATAAACCCCTCTATCGTGATCAAGTTCAGCCGCCCAGTCGCCGCACCCAAACGCGACCGCTTTGACTTTGGCGTTATGCTGAACCAGTTCCAATCGCAAGTGTTTGTTGTCGGTGCCCATGGTCTCGGCTGGGCTGGCGAGTTGGACGCCTGTCGCGCACAAGACGGGGCGTGGATTCCGTTGTCCAAAAGGAGCGATCTGTTCCATCTGGTATAGCGTGTTCATCGATAGCTGGCCTAACGTCGTTTCCGCATCGATCGTTAATTGCGGTTGAAAACGCTCCGGGGGAACATTGCTGGAAACATAGTCGCAAAACTCTTCGCGGAAACGGTCGATCTTGTCCACTTCGATCTTGAGACCAGCCGCTGCAACATGTCCGCCGAATTTGATCAGGTGTTCGCTGCAGGCTTCGAGAGCTTTGTAAAGATTCAATCCGCAAGCCGACCTGCACGAGCCAACGGCTGCGGAGGTGTTCATTTTGTCGATCGAAATCAAAATAGTCGGTCGGTTATACAGTTCGGCCAACCGACCTGCGACGATTCCCAAGACGCCTTTGTGCCATTCGGCTTTCGCCAAAACAAGCGCGGGTTCATTTTCGGGGTCGTGATTCTCTTTGATGATTTTTTTAGCGCTGCGACGCATTCCCGTTTCCAGAGAGTCACGGCTTTTGTTCAACTCGTTGATGTATTCCGCCAACTGAGTCGCTCGGGTTGGGTTCTCGCATATCAGAAGCTCGACGCCCAATTGAGCTTGCCCCAATCGGCCGGCAGCGTTCAGGCGGGGGCCAAGCGTAAAGGCGATATCTTCGGCGCCCAGTTTTTCTTTTTCATTGAGCTTGGAAACTCGCAGCAGTTCGGAAAGGCCTTTGCTGCAATACTGCGAGATTAACTGGAGCCCAAAGTGAACGATGATTCGGTTCTCATCCAATAGCGGAACCACATCGGCGACCGTTCCAATCGCTGCCAGCGAGATCGCTTTGAACAGAAACTCACGCATCGGAGTCGGCAGTTTGGGTGAACCCGATTTGCGTTCACAAAGTGCCCAGGCGATTTTGAATGCGACGCCAGCTCCACACAATCCTGCAAAACGATAATCGTGACCGGGCAGGGCAGGGTGAACAATAGCGACGGCGTCCGGAAGCACGGGGCCGGGTTGGTGGTGATCCGTTACGATCATCTTCAGGCCAAGCCGGTTGGCATGTTCGACTTCTGCGACACTTGAAATTCCGCAATCGACCGTGATGACCAATCGGACTTCTTTTTTGTGTAGCTTGTCCAGTGCTGCGGTGTTGACTCCGTATCCATCGTCCAGACGATTCGGCACAAAGTAAGTCACGTTGCCGCCCAGCAGCTCGATACAGTTGTGCAGGATTGCGGTCGAAGTCATCCCGTCGCAATCGTAGTCACCATAGATCGCAATTTTTTCGTTTCTCTGAATGGCATCCAGAATCGCGTCGCACGCTTCGTTCATCCCCGGCAGCTCGAACGGCTTGGCGAGGTTCAGCATCTTTAAATTCAAAAACGCAGAGACTTCATCTGGGTGGGTAATACCGCGAAGGGCCAAAATCTGAGCTACCACAGGTGGTACCGAAGCTCCGCTTTCGATCGATTGAATCAAAGCGGTATCGTGCGGGCGAATCTTCCAATTCCGGGCCATGATTACTCTTCCGTTAGCGGCAGTATTTTTTCGCCTATCGCACCGAGCAGGATTAGGTACAGGCGCAAAAAAAGTCGAAAGCAATTATGCACTTTTTCGTGCGAGCTTTCGACCTGACAGAAACGGTTTTACGTTTACTTTTTCTTTTGCGTGTGGATAGTGTGCTTACGCAATCGCGGGCAGTACTTTTTGATCTTCAGCTTTTCCAAGCCTGACTTGCGACGCAAAGTATAGTTGTAGTCACCCGATTCTTCGCAAACGAGGTAGACAATTTCGAGTTTTTTCTTTTTTCCGCCCGTTTTCTTGGCCATGACGGATTCTCCAGTAGGGTTACTTAGTTTCGATTTTGAGTCACGGATTCTAGCAGAATCGTTGTGAGCTTGTAAGGCTTAGATTTGCGACAAATATCAACAATTTTGAGCATTCCAGCCGAGTCGTTCGGCCACACATGCGGGCTGAGGACATCGTTGTATCGGCGATTTGCTGTGGGCATATTCAAGAAATCGCCAAACAAGTTTGAAGAGATAAGCTTCTGGGACTGGCTTTAGAGGCGAAAGTGTCAGGCCGTTTCCTCGCTAACGCGTCGGGTTTCCAATCATGCCTTTTTCGAAATCGCTTGGCATGTTCTGATTACCGCTCAGCCGCCTGTTGGGCAAATGGGCCCTGTGCTGGAAACCAACTTTTGCCGCGTTTTGATTAGCCGAAAATGTTTGAGAAGATTATCGTCAGCACGGTCTCGGTCTTTCTGGTGATCGGTGTCGGCTACGTAGTTCGGCGAATTAAAATTATCGACGACGATACAGAAACCAGCTTGATGCGGTTGGTGCTGAATGTCCTGTACCCGTGTTTTATTATTTCGAAGGTGCCGGGGAACGAAAATCTGCAAAGTCCCTTTGTGGTGAGCACGACGATCGCCATCGGTGCCAGTTTGATCTTCACTGCGTACTTGGTTTGCTGGTTGGTCGGTCGAGTATTGAAGACAAACCCGGCGGGAGGCTTGAACACGTTCGTGGTGGCCGTTGGCGTTCAGAATTATGGTTTCATTCCGATTCCGCTGATCGAAAGTTTGTTTCCCGAGGCCCAAGCCAGCGAGATCATCGGTGTGCTATTAGTACATAGCCTCGGTGTCGAAATTGCTTTGTGGACTGCAGGTGTTGTTATTATTAGCGGTTCAGCAACGCAAGCCTGGAAGCGGTTGTTGAATGGTCCGACGATCGCGATCGCAATCGGTTTGTTTCTGAACTTTACCGGTTTGTATACGGTTATCCCTGAGTTCGTGAATTATCCGATAAAATTGTTGGCGCCTTGTGCAATTCCGATCGGTTTGATTTTAGCTGGCGCAACGATGTGCGGCGTACTTGAGCGCGAGAAGTGGGCGTTTGACTGGCGGGTGATGTCGACAGCGGCTGTACTGCGATTTACCGTTTTGCCGAGCCTGTTTTTGCTGGTGGCGTTTGGTTTATCTTTTGCACCCAGCTTGCAATCTTTGCATGTGCTGTTGGTCGTTCAGGCGGCGATGCCGACTGCCGTGACGCCAATTATTATTGCCAAGCATTTCGGGGGGCACCCGCGCGTTGCGGTCCAAGTTTGCCTGACGACGTCGGTTTTAAGCTTCGTCTTGACTCCCACGTTGCTAACCTTTGCGCTGTGGTTGCTGGGAATCAGTGTAGGTGTTGATTAAGAGTTTGAGATGCCGGGTTATCCGACCCTACAATTTACTGGGAATCGGAATTCTCTTCAGCTTCAGCTTGGGAAGCTTGAGATTCGTTAGCGAGCTCAGACGGAGCATCACCGTCGTTTTTTTCGAGCAGAAAATGACTGATCGACTTGGGTTTTCCGTAAAAGAACCCTTGGCCCATATCAAAGCCCATCTCAAGCAACATTTCGTGACAGGCTCGGGTTTCAACCCCTTCCGCCAGCGTCTTGATGCCAAGATCCTTAACCATTTTGGCGAACAACCCGACAACTTCCTGACGTTTTGGAGGTGCATGTTCGAGGTTCTTGGTCAACTGCATGTCAAACTTGAGATACTCAGGTCGGACTTCGGCAAGTTCAACCAAGCGGGCTTGGCCAACTCCAAAGTCGTCGAAAGCGAGTTGAATGTTCAGATCGTCCAGCACCTCTCTTAACTCAAGCATCATCCGCAGGTCGGTTGTTGCAGCTTCGTGAATTTCTAAAGTTACCAAGCGGTCTGGCGCCATTTCGCGAACACGTTTCAGCGACTCGTAAAGCCTTGGCTGCCCGAGTTCTTTAGGATGTGTATTAACAAACAAGTTTTGGGTGGCGGGCAGTTCAGCTGCTTTCATGACTCCTTGAAAGCGAAACACTTCACTCAACTCGGCTTCCAGATCAAGTTGGCCGGCGGCGTAAAACATCTCTACTGGAGACTGAAGACCGAACAGCTTGCTGCGCCCAAGGACTTCATAGCCAAAAACGTTTTGGTCATGCAGCGTCACGAGTGGTTGATAGTGGGGAAAGACGCCGCCCTCGCTGATTAAGCGATCGAACTGCATCATCGAAAGGGCTCGTTCGTGTGTTACTTCAGCAGCTGCAACTGTATTGCTTTGCTTTTTCTCAGCGGTGGCCAGAATACGAAAAACCAGTGAAGCGAATTGAACCAAGTCTCCTTCGTGTGCTGTGACTTCGCCACGCACCTGAATTCCGTTAAGGAACGTACCGTTGGTGCTGCCCAGGTCTCTTAGTATCAGTGAAGTTCCGTTTGAGCTTATTTCAATTTCTGCATGCTTACTGGAAACAGATCCCACATTCAGTTGCAATGAAGCCCCCGATTTCCGACCAACCGAAAAACGGTCGGAGTGGATCGGAATCTCAACAACTGGACCGTTTTCGGTAGTTTGTCCAGAGAGAAACCACTCACTTGGAGCGGCTTCGTTGAGCAAGCCTGATAGGGATGGAGTTTGTTCCGAGTTCTTCATTTGTAAGGTCTTAATTGAGTTCTTAACACCAACTAATAGGTCGCTAATAGATTCGGGGGGTGCAAAACACAAAAATTGGACTGATTGTTTTCGCGTCGAAAAAATTGGGCTTTTCGAAGCTTGGTCGAAAATTCCGGTTGTTTCGATTGTGCAAGTCAACTGCATCCGTTTGCGAGAGGTTAACGGTTTCCAAGGCTTGCACCGCAATTCACTCATCGTTTAGACAATTCTTGACGATCAATCGCAGTATGCTTACCGACCATACTCCACAACAGGCATCGCTCTCAGACAGCCTACTTGCGACAATCATGTCGGACGAGTCGTTTCGTCCGAACGAGCCCGTAGGCTTAGCCGATACAGGTCTGCCGGTATCGCTCATTGAAGGGCTGGTAATCAAGCGGTTAGCGATTGTTGGAGTCACCAGCGGTCGGCAAATGGCCAATGATATTTGTATTCCTTTTCCTGTTTTAGAACGCGTCTATCAAACGCTTCGTCAACGACAGATCATTGTTCATCAAGGTTCAGCGCCGCTTAATGACTATAATTATTCATTAACTGAAAATGGGCGGGAACGAGCTCGTGCTGCATTGCAAGTGTGTGCCTATAGCGGTCCGGCTCCTGTACCACTAATGAACTATGTGCTAAGTGCGGAGGCGCAGACGATTCGGGCTGAGTCGCCAAAAGCTCCTCAGTTGCGAAAAGCGTTCGATGACATCTCGGTCGATGAGGCGCTTTTCGAAAGCTTGGGACCGGCGATCAACTCTGGGGCAGGGTTATTTCTGTACGGTGAACCAGGGAATGGAAAGTCTACGCTGGCCCAGCGAATTACACAGTGTTTTGGCCACGAGATCTGGATCCCGCATGCGATCTACGAAGACGGCCAGATCATCAAAATGTTTGATGCGGCCTACCATCAACATTGCGCCGACGAACACGAAAATCTTGCCAGTATGCAAGTTCATGATAAGCGATGGATCAAGATACGCCGGCCAACGGTAATCGTTGGAGGCGAGTTAACGATCGATGCATTGGAGATTCGGCACGATCCCAATAGCAATACTTGCGAGGCTTCGTTGCAAATGAAAAGCAATTGTGGTTGCTTACTGATTGATGACTTTGGTCGGCAACGAATCGAACCTACGGAGCTTCTGAATCGCTGGATTGTGCCGTTGGAAAGTCGAATCGACTATCTGGCTTTGCCCTCGGGTAAAAAGATCCAGGTTCCTTTCGAGCAATTGATTATCTTCTCTACCAACCTCGAGCCTAGTGATTTGGTGGACGAAGCCTTTTTGCGCCGAATCCCGTACAAAATCGAGATCACCGACCCCTCGCCGCAGGAATTCCACAAGCTTTTTGAGATTTACTGTAACAAACTCGAATTCGAGTACATTCCGGAAACAATTAATTACCTACTGGAAAAACACTATCTAAAAGCCCGCCGAAGACTTAGACGATGCCATCCGCGAGATCTGCTGGGGCAGATTCGAAACTTTTGCGTATACAACGAGCTTCCCTTGGAGATTCGTCCCGAGTATTTCGATCGGGTTGTCAAAAGCTATTTCACCATGGTGATCAACGAACCGTCCAGGCCCAACGTACCGGTTCAATCCGCGCCGCCTGACCCTCAAAACTCGTAAGAGTCCACACGCCGCAAACTTGCCTTACCAATTCCACCCCTTGTTAACAGAACTTTACCGTGACTCAGAACGCGACCAGAGAAAACCAGGATATCTTGGGCTATCGTCTCAAGGAGCGATTAGGAGCGGGCGGTTACGGCGAGGTTTGGAGCGCGGAAGCTCCGGGTGGGTTAATGAAAGCCGTCAAAATCGTCTTTGGTTTCCATGATGAACAACGGGCTACTAACGAGTTGCGTTCTTTGGATCGAATCAAGGAACTTCGGCATCCCTTTTTGTTGAATCTTGAACGGATCGACGTTGTCGATGGTCAGTTGGTGATCATCACAGAGCTTGCTGACAAAAGTATGGCAGATGAGTTCGACGAACATGTGGAAAAAGGCAACAAGGGTATTCCTCGTGACATGTTGTTGCCCCAATTGTTAGAAGCCGCAGACGCTCTGGACTTTATTACGTTTAAGCACTCTCTCTTGCACTTGGATATCAAGCCAGAGAACCTGTTGATGGTCGGCCGGCACGTCAAAGTCGCTGACTTTGGTTTGGTCAAAGACCTCAATGACGTAACGCAATCGTTGATGAGCGGGCTGACACCTGCGTATGCTGCTCCTGAGTTGTTTGATGGAAAACCAAGTAACACCAGCGATCAGTACAGTCTCGCAATCGTCTTTCAAGAGATGTTGACGGGAGAACGGCCATTTCCTGGTACCACGCCTGCTTCACTAGCCGCCCAGCATATGAATGGTCGCCCGAATCTGCGGCCACTTTCAAAAGGCGATCAGCAAGTGGTGGCAAAGGCCTTGTCAAAGGATTACAAAGTTCGTTATCCGAATTGCGTAGCAATGATACAGGACTTGATCAACCGCAATATTGCTCACAAGAAAATTCACCGCAAGGTGGTTCCGAATCGGGCTGGCCAAGGTACCGACTCCACTAAAATAAAGGTTCGCAGCTCGACGGCCGAAGCAACGGCGTTAATTTCCAACTCATTTATCAACGACACGCCGGCAGTCCCTATCGATGCCCCCGATTGTTCAACGGTCGAAAGTAAATTCCGGCCCACTTTGATGGTTGGTATTGGAAACTCAGCAAACCAGATCCTGAGTCGGCTGCATAGAAAAATCACAGAGCGACACAAGTCTCCAAAACAACTGCCTTCGTTCAGGTTTCTCTGCGTTGATACTGATCGCAACGACATCTCGAGATTGAGTCGTGGTTACGGCGAAGACACAAGCATGACTGCTTCTGATACTTTGCACTTGCCACTGCGAAAACCTGAGGACTACCGAAACAGGCAAAAGCATCTTTTAGGTTGGCTCAGCCGTCGCTGGATTTATAACGTTCCACGTTCTCAACAAACCGAAGGAATTCGACCGCTTGGACGATTGGCTTTCATAGACAATTTTTCCGAAGTTTACGACAGTCTCAGTGACCACGCTGAGAAACTCAGCAACTTGGAATTGCTTGCCGAGACTGCTGAAGGGCTGGGTATGACGCCGGGAGCTTCCCAGGACGTTCAGGTGTTTATTGTCTCTTCGATCAGTGGTGGAGTAGGCAGCGGAATGATGGCCGACATGGCCTACACGATTAAACTGGTTCTCGGCGAAAATGGGCTGTCCTCTGACTCAGTCAACGGTCTGCTACTGAGTTCGTCGAGTATTCAGGCCGGTGATCCTGGGTTGGCAGCGACGAATGCGTTTGCGTTTTTGACAGAACTACGGCATTACAACCAATATGGATTTCCAGGAGATCTCTCGCAGGGACTTCCCGAGCTCCCTGACACTGCTCCATTCGACTATACCTACTTTTTGGATCTGGGATCCAATCTAAGTGATCACCAACGAGACTATAAATTTGATTCCGTTGCTGAGTACCTATTTTTGAATTCGGTTTCCTCTACTGGCAAATTCTTTGATGAATGTCGTAAACTCGAAGCGGACATTGACTACTTTTCGATGCGAAGCATTGGCTTGTCCAAGGCTGGGTTTAGCCCCTCAAAGACGAACAATCAATATGTCGAAGAACTTTGCTACGCTGTGGTGGACAAGTGGACTCTGGGCACCGAAGAAACAAAGAACGTCGTAAGTTCGTTAACTGAAAGTGTCATGACCAACGAGCTCACATCGATCTCGTCGGAGCGAATTCTAGCGAGTACCAAAGCCGAAATCGACGAACTCAACAACAACGCGCGAGTGATTGGGCTGAAAGAGTTCCTTAACACAGCTTTGACGCAAGAGCACAACTTTGACTCGATGCAGTTTGAGGAACAAGCAATAACTGTATTCGGTTCGTTGGACTTTTCCAGTGTTACCACACAAGCGAACCCGAGTGTTTGCGGCAATCTTGAGCAGTGGGCCAGGACACATGCAGAAGTAATGGGGCGTGCGATTTGCGATCCAATTTCCAAATTGTTGGAAAGTGAAAAACTGGACCTCGCTGCGCCGATTCAAACTTGCCAGTGGCTATTCGCAAAAATCCAATCAGAGCGGGATGAACTGGCCAAATCTCTGGAATCCAACAGGTCAGAACAACGGGAACAAAGCCATGTTTTGCTGAGTTGGTTTGACCAACATAAGGAGGGGACCGTCGGTCCGATCAAACCTACCATAGAATCCTATATAAAAACCAAAATCGAAGAAGTGCAATTGGCCTGTTCTGACTTTATGTTCCAGTTGCTGGGGGTCTATGTCATCGATTCCGGTGCCCATTTCACCGGTTACGCTGACGAGCTGAGAACAATGGTCGCTACCTTGTTTTCTTATGATGAAAAACCGGAAATCGAAGATGTTTCCCTCTTGGACAAGGCAATTTCAAACTATCTCAGCAAGATACTTCCGAGCTTGAAGGGTAATGTCGAAAGGCGGCTCTATCATGAATTGGTGCAAGGGTTAGGTGGCTATGATAAAGCCCTCGCTGATAGCTCTTTTGTCCATCATTATTTACCGGAGAGCATGCGATCCGTTGTCCAATTGGAGCTTTCCAGCGGCGCTACCCGCTTGGATCTTGACAACGCTTTGGCAACATGCGGCTTGAGCGCTTCGGTTATCACCGACTGGATCAAGACCATGAAGTTCGAAGCGGAACCGATGCTGGACGAATGTGGTGGCAAGTTCCGTCAGGCAGTCTGTTTGCCCGTTAACAGCCCATCTCCTCAAGTCGGAGAGTGCTTTATGAAGGGGGCTGTGCGGAGCGAAGTCTCCAACTCGACCTACGGAGACGTGATTTTGGTTAGCGAAGCCGAAGATGTTAACTTGGCCAACGTCGCATTTCGTTTGTTGCAAGCTCGGCCAGACTGTATCGAGCTGACGAAGCGACTACATACTCGAAACGATGTCGAGTGGCTTACTCTGGAAGACATTCTCTAGAATTGTCGGTTCGCACACGCTGCCTGCTTCCTTTTGGCATTCGCCTATCTAAACCCGTTTTCGTAGCGTTCGTGAAACGAGATGTGCGAAAACTGCATCATGTTTCCCATTTGCAACACGGCGTGGATTTCCTGTCGTTCACAAAAAGGCAATTACCTAGTGTTTTACGAGTGAATCGAGCTGAAACGCCCATTGGCACAGCGCTTGCAATATCGGTTGGCAAGATCGAATATGATTTCGCAAGTCAGAGAAAAACATGCACGCCAACCAACTATCAGACCTCGCAGCTTGGATCGCAGTACATTCTTCAATCTTTGTTTACGGGCAATCAGAGAATACAGCGTTGGATGCAAAAGAGTACTGGGCTCGTTCAAAATGTCGAATTGCGGGGTGGAACTCAGCTCTCAGAATGTTCGACAACGACTTGCGTCATCCAGAAAATGGGCACGACCCATGGCCTGCTTTTGAAATCGTCGCCCACGAAATCATTATTAGCGAAATGCTGACGCGGATCATGTCAGCAGCGTTTGTCATCTACGACCAGTACACCAACAGCAATGAGCTAAAAGGGATCGCTCACAGTTTGTTTGTCAGCCATTTGGAGACTCGAAACCGTGCCATGCGAGTTTTGTTGGCTGCACGTGCAGCCAACGAAGAGGCGTTTGATCGCTGCAATCGCTTGCGGCGTCAAGTCGAGCGATGGACCGATCTGTTTCTCAGTAGGCTGGAGCATTCAGAAAAGGCGACTGGTTTCGCCTTCGACGAAAAACGACTTGCCGACTTTGCCAGCGAACGCAATGTCTACAACGAAGAAGAGTTTCGCAAAAACCAACAGCTGCTGAAAACTTCGATGCGAAACAATCTGGAAAGTCTCACTGGAAAATACGCCGCCAACCCAACCCTCAACGCTCAAATCGCGGCCGGAGCTCTAGGCTGTTTTGCCAACGATCGTTTTGATAGCTACGGACTTCCTAAATCCTCTCAGATGCTGTGGCTGGAAAAATCTCACAACGACGCACAGGTCCTTGTAGACGAACTGAGCGAATTCGAAGGAACCGCCAGCAAGAAGAGTTAACAACAAAGGTCGCATTTAGAATTTTGAATTGCAAACTTTATATCTGAAGAAACCTGTCAGTAACGATTCAGCTTCGCTATGCCAACTTAGCAAAGTAACGAAGGCGCAGCATTTTATTTTAACTTGCGTTGACAAGGAAATAAGTTGAAAATAGAAACGTAATGAATTGGACGAAATGTCTTCTTCTTAGTTTCATCTCCAGCCGAGTTTGGGATGATTATTTATCCCAAGGGCCAAGTGGCCAAGTCGATGGCAGGAATTCAATATTATGGCAAACAAGAGCTTGGTGGGATTAGCGACAATTCCTGGTTTAGTTCTCGTCGTACTTTTCCTCATTTGCTTTGGCTTTAACGAGAATGCTATCGTGAAGGAGATTGCAAGCGTTCAGGCGTCATTCTTGCTCACCCACCAGGTTGCAGGCGCGTTCATTTCTGCAATCGGGATCGGTTTGTTTCTCACACACTACGGTGGAAAACTACCTGCTGTCCCGTTGGGTCGATCGTTACTCATTCTTTTGATTGGCTTGGCCATTTTTTCAATGTCTCCGATATTTGGAGTTGCTGGGGCGGCTGTCTATATTGCCGATAGCATTTGGACTCTGAAGGTAGAAAAGGATGTCCCGGAGTCATAGAACGCAACATGCAATGCCGCGTTCTTGAACATCACCGGGGTCTTCTTTCGCTGTAGCTGTGACTTACTGTAGAATGGTAATACATCAAACACACGTCGCTGGATAACAAAAGGCATTACGATACTCGCTAAATCACTCCAAATTATTATGGGGCTGCTCGGCACAGCTGTCCGAGCATTCGCGTTCGCCCTAATGGTTATTGAAACGCTCTGGGGCCTGTTGCTCGCTGCGCTTTGTTTCTGGGTAGCAAGCCAGGGATCGACTCTCCGCGGAGTCCTCGCGGCCGTTCTCGCTCTTCTTCTTGTTACAGTTTGTGCGCTGGTAATGGCCCTCTATTTTTCAAGCCTTTCGGTGGTCCGCAAGGCCGTTTCGGATGCTGGATTGGGCCGTACGATCTTCGATGGTCTCTTTGACTACGCTTTGGGTATTTCGGGCGAGGATACTGGGCAGCGATCAACCACCGCAAAAATTCCGACTCATATGTCCCGGGAAGAGGTGGAAAGCACTCTTAACGATGCTGCTAAACAGCTCTCCGAAAACGTTCCTTCGACCAAATGGGCAGGCCCCTTTTTTTGGCTTGCTAAAAAGATTCAACGAATATCCATTTGGGCCACGGTCAAAGTGATTGTTAAAACATGCTCAAATGATGGCAAATCTGTAAACATGTTTGAATTGCGTGATCGGCTTGCATCTACAATTGACGATGGAGTCGTCTCCTTTATCAAACAGTACTTCTTGCGACTTGCGTTTTGCGTAATCTCGGTAGCCAGCCTGTTCTCACTGCTAATTGCCTGGGGAATTCGCCATCTACCGATATAGTTGAATACGCAGGGAAACGGTACGATGCACGGCGGTCCGTGACTTATGAAATTTAGAATAGCTCTACTGTGATCACTTTTTCGCCTGGAAATAATCCATGATAAAGAACGCCGCACTCTTGTTTGTCACCGCAGTTCCTTTCGTTGGCTTGTTTTTGTCGATGCGGTTTTGCTGAGGTCATCCACTCTCGTGGCTCGGTCCGAGCGTACTCAATACAAGTACACCAATTGCTTTCGTTTTTGCGGCGGCGTGCCTTCGGCGGAACAGCGACAGGCTTATACACAGGACTGCATTCTCATTTTCATTGACAGCACTTTCTTTGATGCTGACACTGATTGTTTTCGGATAGCACTACCTCATTCCAAATCGAGAAACTGATGTTAGTTGGAGTATTTGAAATTGTTTTGATCGCGATGTCTCTCTTGCTTACGATCGCAACTCAAGTTGTAGTAAAGTTTCGCTTCAGATGGCTTTGGGCTGTCCCGGTGTCATTGTTCGTCGCAGCATTGTTGACTGGACCGGATTGTCCCTCAACAGCTTTACTTTCGGTCATTTTTGTGTTCGCCTTTCTGTCGATGGTGTCAGTGCGCAACGAACCGGTCACCATGTGGTAATTAGGCGGCATCAACCGGTCGAAGCTCCTGCGGTTTATTTCGCGACAACATATTTAGTCGCGAGCGGCCACAACCAGCCCCCAAACGAACGGAGGCGAAGGCAGATGAGCGAACTGGATCTGTCCGAAGCTGTTAGACTTTAAAGCTTGTTGCACGCTTGCGGCTGAATGCACTTGGCCTTGCTCAGTTCGCAATCCGACTTGCATCGCAAAAATCGCCA